>JABLXD010000018.1 GCA_013178285.1 Methanofastidiosum sp. | reverse complement strand
GAATCAGTTTTTATGAAATTATCGTTAGTAAAACCATTTAGGTAATAACAGGTCGGTGGATTTTTGAAGAAGGTTCGGGAATTAGTACAAGATGGGATGTTAATGGCCATTGTATTTCCATTTGTGTTTCCAAAAGAATAGGTGCTTGGTTTACCATATAAGTAACAGCCACATTCAAATTGGCAGTCTATATCCTTACCACAAATTTCACTACATTTATCTGGGTAAACTTCAGGCAGATTTAATCTGTTAAAACACAGAAGATCTCTTGCATAACAGCCTTTTGCATTGTCGTTCTATATTTCCATCCAGTAAGGGTGGAACCATTCTTGCTGACAATACTGAAATGACTCAACTTCACAGCAGTTATCTAGACACGATTGACATTCTTGTGTTAAAAAACCTGGAATAACAGGTTCATATCCATTATTCGGAACATAGCATCCTTCACCTATCTGTCCATTACAAGATTGGCTACAGTAATTATGGCACCAACAATAACCTGGGATATTTCTACATGCGCAGTAGCCGTGCATACACTGTTGGCATGTTGAAGGTGGAAAACACATAGATGCGGCTGTCCCAGATGAAACAATAGCTAGACTAGTCATTCCAATAAGTATCGCGATAAGTAAAGCCAGTATTTTTTTCATATTATCACCATTCAAATAAAGACTACTATTGTAGTCGCATAAAATACAGTTCCTAACTATTTAGCTTTTTTGGTTAAAACTATGAAATTTGAATAACTTTAATAACTTCAAAGTTTAAAATATACCGTGCCATCAAAGAAACACATACATAAATGTAAGAATCAAAATATATATCGCTTTTTCCTTAAAAGTTCTCTAATTACAGGATTTCTTACTTTATTATGGCTTTTAGTTAGGTCAGGAACTAAACCTTCAAGAATTGTGTATCCTTGTCAAAAGGCTGCAGCAACTTATACCTTTTATTCAATAAGCTCAGTTCTATTCCCAATTTTTGCACTTAAACTAAATATCGGGGATGTGGTAAAATCAAGAAAAAAGATAATTAGTTTGGTAGCAGTTGTAGTGATAGTATTACTAATCTGGAGTATTAACACTAAAATAAATGGCTTTGGAGATAATAGCTTGATTAAAGATAATATACAGATAAATAGTAATCTCAGTAGTAATCCAATCTCTACCATTTTTGTTGTTGAAAATACTATTGGAGAATATGCGGGAACAAAAAAATTAATAGATCTTATGGAAAAAAATAACGAGCCCTTCTATAGAACTACGAAGAATAATGGCCTTATCTCCTCTGATGATGTAATATTACTCAAAGTCAATTCACAATGGGATCAACGCGGAGGAACAAATACTGACCTAGTTAAATCTCTTATACAAATTATAACTGAGCATCCTGAAGGATTTAGTGGTGAGATAATTATCTGTGACAATGGTCAATCACAGTATGGTTCTAGTATGTCTGGGGGGTCCTTAGATTGGAGGTATAATAATGCAGAAGATGAATCACAGTCTATGCAAAAAGTTATAGACCAATTTTCAGGCAGATTCAAAGTTTCAACTTTTCTCTGGGACGATATAACTGAAACGGAGGTAGAAGAATACTTAGAAGGCGACTATGGTGATGGGTATATCGTATATGAAAAATCAGATCCATATACTGGCATAATAGTTTCATATCCCAAATTTAGAACTAAATATGGAACTTTTATTAGTTTTAAGTATGGGATTTGGGACCAATATACCAAAAAATATGATTCAAATAAACTTAAGATTATAAATGTTCCAGTCCTAAAGACCCACAGGATTTATGGAGTCACGGGCAGTGTTAAGCATTATATGGGAGTTGTTTCAGATAAGTTAACAGACCATAATGCACATAATAGTGTTGGTAGTGGAGGTATGGGGCATCAAATGGCTGAAACTAGAGTTCCTGCTCTAAATATTATTGATGCAGTCTGGATTAATGCTATACCACAAGGAGGGCCAAGCACAGCTTATAATAAGGCAGTTCAAACTAAGATAATTGCGGCAAGTACTGATCCTATAGCTCTTGACTACTGGTCTGCAAAGAATATACTTATTCCGACAGCTAAAGAAATTGGTTATACAGATACAAGGTCTTTAGATCCAGATTATAAAGAATCGAGATCTTTTGGTTCCTGGCTTTTATTATCTAAAGAAGCACTTAATAGGGCTGGTTACCCCTATACCATGGAAGATGAAAAAATTAATGTATATGTAGATTGGCCCAAATAGATTATTCTGATTCCCACAGACCAAAAACATTATTTTCAGTATCTAAACATATAGCAAGGTAACCATAACCAGGTATCTTTGTTTTTGGCATTATAATTTTTCCGCCTAGTTCTTCTGTTTTTTTGGAATGAATGTCTATTGAAGATACTCCGAAATAGTTTGTTATTCTCTGGCCAGGGTCACCCCTTAATCCCATTCCTCCCCCTATACTTTCTTTTCCATTTTCGTCAGTCGTTGAAATCCCATAATACTCCATTTCACCGGGCATTCTTTCAATTTTCCATCCAAAAAGTTCATTATAGAATTTCTTAGACCTATTTATATCATCAACAGGAACATCAAAATGTACTATTGTTGTCATGCATATTAGTTGATTTGTAAATATATAGAGCTAATACTGTGATTTAGATAAGCATATAAAATAATCTTGTTACACATTTTCATGACGAAAAAGAAATCTTCAAATAAGAAAGATTTTCAAGACAAGATTAAAGTTCCTTTTGAGAACTATATAATAGGATTGTTTTTGACATTTTCCTTAGTTATTGGTGCTTATCTTAGGAGCTGGTCCTTACAATACGGGATAATGATGAGTTATGATACCTATTACTTTCTCAGAGAAGCATCGTATTATTTAACTGGAGGTTTACCAAAAATTGACCCAATGGCGCCTACAGTAGTTCGATACTTCTTGGAGGAAGATGTCCAAGGAGTGCCAATATTGACCTCCTTTATTTCAAAAATTATGGGAATTGATCTTTTACAGGTACATATGGGCCTTCCGATAGTTTTGGGCCTCATCAGCTCTGTGATTACATTCTTCATAGTGCTCTTTGTTTGGAAGAACAAGTATCTTGCAGTTATTTCCTCATTCTTTTTGGCTATTATGCCTGCTTTTATATACCGGACTACTGGGGGATTTATGGAAAAGGACACTTTAGGTGCCCCTTTCTTCTTGATATGCTTACTTCTTTCCGTATTAATAATAAGAGAGAAAAATATCAAATTAACAAGTATTTACGGTATTTTATCAGTTCTAGCCATATACCTATACGCTAATTCATACGGGAACTTTTTCTTCATACCAATTATAATAGGCATATATGTAATTTTACAACCACTTGTGACAATTGAAGAAGAAAAGAAATCTTTGTCCTTGAAAGAAAAATTAATGGGAGACCTATCAACTTGGGTACTGCTCTTGTCTGGAGTTATCGGCCTTATAATGTCTTTAGCTTTATTGGCGCCTTACCAAAACGATCCCCTAAGGATTGAACTCTCATTAATGGGTCTTGCATTTGGTGCTTTAATGCACTTAACTAGGGCTTTTGTTAAAAATAAAACATATTATCTTGGTGCACTAGTAGCATGGTCTGCTGTTTTATTGGCAACAGCATATTTTGTTCTTGGATACAATATAATTTCATTTTTACTACTATCGGATGTTCACGGAATATCTGGCCAAGGACAAGCAATGACTTTTATTGATGTTATTGATAAGTTCTATGTGTTCCCAATACTCGCAGTAATTGGGACGGCATATGTCATGTTTAAAATAAAAAACAAAGATTCGCCCAATGAAAATCTTTTATTTTTGGGATCTTTTTTATTCACAGCTTTTATGGCTTATCAGATGCTAAGAAATGCATTTTTCTTTGCAATTCCTCTTTCAATATTTGCAGCTTTAGGTATAATTGCAATCTATGAATTTTCTAAAAGATACTTTGATTCTAAAAAAGCGTTGGCTTTAGCCACGATAGTGCTTATTGCTTTTAGTGGGATTTCTATTTATAATTCAAATAACTATAAAACTAGTCTAGTGCCACATCTTACTGACAACTGGCTTACTGCTCTAATCTGGTTAGATAATAATACACCGCAAGATGAAGTTGTTTGTAACTGGTGGGATTATGGATACTGGATACAAACAGTGGGAAATAGAAAAACAATATCAGATGGGATGAGAACGGGCATGGGCCCATGGATAAGTGGTTATTCAGAACTACTTGCATCCTCAGATTCAACAGCCCTTCAAAGATTAGCCTTGATGGAAGAAGCAGCATATACTCAAACAGACAACAAAATCACAATGAAACATATAATAGTTGATCAAAGTCTTCTTATAAAAACGGGAGTACTTAACTCAGTGATACAGAGAAATGTTTTTAGCACTGCTTACTTCTACTTTAGAGGTACTTCAAAAAATGGTGCAGTTACTACTTATGTATATGAAAGCGGTGATACTAGATTGTATCTTGTTACAGATGACAAAATAACTTACTGCTATATAGAACAAGGTAATCAAAGGTATGGCGTATCGAATTTTGTAGTTGAAAATCCTCAAGGTAAGAATTTTGTTTATGAAAATATACAGTATGATGTTCAATCGATTGCCCAAATTATATACCTAAATCCGCAAAACGCCATAATGATCCCTCCAACACTAAAAGACACATTATTTGCTAGACTTATCATATACGAAACAGATCTTACAAACTTTGAACTAGAATATGACAATGGCTATGTTAAGATTTACAAGATAAAAAGATAATCTACTATAAAAAAAGGAAGTATACTAATATGCAAGATAAAGAAAAATCTTTATTAAAAGAACCTAAAGCAATAGCTGCAATAATATTTCTTATTTTAAATTTAATTTACATTATTAGCCCTATTGACTTTATACCCGATTTCATTCCTGTAATAGGATGGATAGATGACATAATAGCCTTACTTATAGCTATTAGTATTGGGATAAAATTATTTATTAAAAAAAGATCATGAAAAACTTTACTCGCCGATAATTTTTATCAAAACTCTCTTTTTTCTTTGACCATCGAATTCTCCATAGTAGATTTCTTCCCAAGGCCCAAAATCAAGTTTTCCATTAGTTATTGCTACAACAACTTCTCTCCCCATAAACTGCCTCTTGATGTGTGCATCTCCGTTTGTTTCACCAGTTTTATTATGCCTATAGAGTTCTGGATTATGGGGAATATTTTTTTCAAGCCAGTCCTTAAAATCCTGATGTAAACCTGATTCAGCATCATTTATGAATACACTTGCAGTTATGTGCATGGCGTTTACGAGACATAATCCTTCTTTTATTTTACTTTCAAATAAGGCGTCTTCTACAAAAGAAGTTATATTGACAAATTCAACTTTATTTTTTGTATTAAAAAATAACTCTTTCCTAAAGCTTTTCATGAAGTAAGATCCTCGAATTTATTTAAAATCTTAATCATTAATTCTTAAATTAAATTAATCATGTGGGGGTTGCACTCCCCACATGACCTGCACAAAATATTAGATAGGAAAAGGTGATCAATCTTTTGCGCAGTTGATTTCGAAATAGATGGCTCTTTTAAAAATATATTGTTCTTTTTGCAACAATATATTAATAGAATGTCATGCCTCAAACTTCCTACCTAACTATCAAAACTGAAGAAGTAGCGCTATGAAGTACTTTTTCTGAAACACTGCCTAAGAAGATTCTATCTATTGCGGAGATGCCCTTTGCCCCCATTACAATCAAATCATGTTTTTTTGAAATTTTGATAATCTCTTCGTCAGGAGATCCTTCTATTACTTTTTTGGTTATTTTTAATCCAGATTTAGAGGCCATTTCCCCTATTTCATCTAATAGAAGGGCACCTTCATTTTTCATTTTCTTTCTAATCTCTTTTATCTCTGTGTCATCAGTATAAATTACTGGTGAATAAGGTGGCCCGACATAAGCACTTATTGGTACATGAACAACGTATAGTGCAATTAATTCTATGTTCATTTTTTTAGCTAAGTATATCGCTTTTCTGGCTGACCTCTTTGACGATTCTGAACCGTCAACAGGCGTTATTATTCTCTTAAATTCATTTTCCATCTTATTATATATGGATCTAGATTTTATAAATTTTACTAAGTGGAAGATATATTTGCACAAAAGGTAAATATAACTCTTTTAATAGAAGGTATATGTCAAAACTAAATTATTCAATGACAGTGATTTTTGTAGAAGATATCTCTATATCAAAGAATTTTTATCAGGATATATTTGGTCTAGAAATAGAAATGGATTTTGGAGAAAATGTAGTATTTAAGAAGGCATTTTCAATATGGCAAAGGAAACGTGCAGAAAAAATTATTTTCCAGAAAGAAAAGGAAACTCAAATAAATAAACAGTATAATAACATTGAACTTTATTTTGAAACTAAAGATATATCATCAATATGGGAAAAAATAATTGCTTCAAAATTAGAGATTATCCACCCCATCAAAGAAGAACAATGGGGGCAAAGAGTTTTTAGAATATACGATCCTGATCGATTCATACTAGAAGTGGCAGAACCAATGGGTGAAGTAATTAAAAGATTTCACAAATTAGGATTTTCTGATGAAAAAATTTCCATGAAAACACAAATGCCTTTAGAATTGGTGAAGAAAACAATATCAGACACAAAATCATAACTCTATAATTCTTCCAAATCAATTAATCTTTGAGAAGCTTTTGAAACTTTTTTCCAGTCTCTAGCTTTTGTACAGTATTCTACTGCTTTTTCTGTAGAAGAAATTGCTTCTTGTCTTTTTTGGAGACAGCTGTATGCAAACCCCATATTCAAGTATGCGTTTCCTACCCCGTCCCAGTCTCCGCACTTTGATCCATATTCAACTGCTTTTTTTGAAATATTAATAACATCTTCATGTTTTTGTAAATTCAACAAAGCATATCCCAGATTGAAATAAGCCTTACAAACGCTCTTGCAATCATTAGATTTCGCCCCATAGTTTATTGCTTTCTCACAAGCATCTATGGCTTTTTTGAAGTCTTCTATGTGGCTATAAACGTAGGCTAGATTTAAGTATGCATTTCCTGCTACCTTGAGTTCCCCAGCATCCTCACTAAAAGAAATTGCTTTTTTTAGATATTCTATTGCTCTATCAATAACATTGAGATTGCTATATGCAAATCCTATATTTAGGTAAGCGTTTCCGATCCCTTCAATATATTTTGCCTTTTCGGAATAGATAATTGCTTTTTCAAGTATTTCTATGGCCTCTTTATGTTTTCCAACTTCAATAAATATGAATCCCATGTTAATGTATGCCTTTGCTACGGATTCCCAACTTTCAAGGGTAACTCCGTGGTTAATAAGCATCGTGTAGGAAGATACTGCATCTTTATAATTACCTTTCAAAAGAAAAGAGTTACCTCTTTCAAAGTATCGCTTCAATATTAGTTTATAATGCCCTCTTTTATCTTTTTCTGGACCAAGTCCTATAATTTCATTAAATGATTTATCTGCAATAGTCCAATCTCCTGCTTCAACTCCATGTTCAAAGGATTTGTATAAACTTTCAAAAGACTCTTCTTTAGAACCAATTTTTTTGTAAGAAAAACCTAGGTAGTAATAACCTTTAGAAAGAATTTCATTATTTCCTTTCTTTTTACCTATAACTATTAATTCATTAAATATGTTTACTGCTTCTTTAAACCTATTTAATTTTAATAGATTTTCACCTTCAGAGAAATATGTGGATATTTCATCGACATTATTCTCTTCTTCCATAAAACACACAAAAGACAAGAACTTATAAAACTATAGATATGGTTTGAGAATATTCTAAAAATAGATTATGTCCAGCCATATTCAACAGATTTCTTTTCTCGACCGCATACTGGACACCTGAAAGTTCTTATAATAAGATTTCTCGGTAGTTGTTTCCTTTCAACTTCGTCCATGGGCACCCCATGAACATCACACATGTAGTCAGGATTCATTGTAATACCTATTCATTTCTTTTTGCATATGTTTTATTGCAAAAACTACATTTGTAGAATTTGACATAATCGCCCTTATACTCTCCTTCTTTTGTAAAATCCAGTATGTTTCCGCAGTCTTTACAATATTTTGGTTCTTCATCTTGATTAACGTCATTTTGTGTATCATTTAGTTCAGTTTTATCTTTGTTTTCGTTAATTAACCTTTTTTTGAGAGTGTTAAATTCATCTTGTGTTATTACATTAGCTTTCTTTAATTCATTTAATCTCTCAAGATTAGATATAATTTCTTCTGTATCTAATTCATATTCATTTGCAGTACTAGTATTATCATCTTCTGCTTTTTCGGCATAACCTAGATCAATATTAGAACTGTAATTTTCTTTAGAATTGAAATTTCCATATATTCCATTTCGTATAAATCTTACAATAATTTCAGCATCTTCGTGGGAAAGTCCTGAGATGACAACTTCATCAGACTCAAATCTACTGTTTAAGTAAACTTCAGTTGAAAGAACTCCTTTTCTCATCCTAACATTTGATATATCTTTAAAGTGGTAATCATTTACAAATTTCTTTAATCCTAACATACTAGGATCTCTAAAAATAATGCGATAATTAGTTATGTATACTTTGGCAGGAGTTGTAAAAGATCCGCCTTTTTTAACTCTGGATTGTTGTGCAGCATATAGAACTTCTTCATTGGGAAGCAATATGTTTTCGATATCTTTTTCAACTTTAAATTCTTTCATATTCTCTAATATTATAAGAAAGATTAATTTAAAAATATATTCTTAAATTATTAATCAATTGGCTAATTTGATTTTGTTTCTTGTTTTATCCCCCAAGGTATCCAAGTTACTGCCTGCAAAGTACCCTCAACTATTACAGATATCAAAAATATTGCTATGTTTTGATAAATGTTATAACTTGTTGCAAAAAAGAAAAGCCACAATATTAAAAAAATAAGCCATGCAGAAGCCAATACTATTGATAGTACAATCCTTCCAGTGAAATTATAATTTAAAGATTTATTTTCTTCCCAAGACATAATCTTCCCCCATAAATATATGCTTTCTCAAATTTATATCTTTATCTGATTTGAAAATTCAATGAAAAGTATTATGCCTACATATACTTCTTAGATATAATGAAAAATCAGGAGTTATAGTGGATTATATTATTTCGAAGTATATTATGTAAGATAGGGGTATCGTATTAATTATTGAATTAATTTGTTATATATAGAGGCATATATATCATGACAAATAAAATAATAGAATGATTATCATCATTTAATATTTTTTCCCCATTAGTTTCAATTTTTTATAGATTATTAATAAACAATTCATGTTAAAAATTTAATATTATTAATAATACAAAGAAAATATTTAAATTTATTAATATTTAATAACAGTAAATTTTAAATAATGTAAGAACCATATTAAATGTTGCACAGGTCGAAACTTCACTGGACTAATGCTGAAGTAATTCCCTTATGATTGCTTAGCTTTATTATATTAGGACCAAAAATCCTTTTATATAAGCACCGTAATCTTTTGGGACTACACTCTAGTCATGATCAAATCCTTAATCAAACATTGCGTTTGAAGGAAAGAAAAGGCATGCTTCATGCTTATTTCTTTTGTCTCCTTGGATTTAGATTGTTTCGAGACGTCGAAACAAACTAGGGCCTTCACATATTCCAGTAAAGCGACAAACTGTGCATTTTTTTTATTTCTATTATGATGGAGAAAATAATCTTTTTTTAAAACTTTATAAAAAATAGCGATAACATTTTTATAGCTTTAAAAGAAATATATTAGAGTATATTGGAGGATAATATGATAAGAAGAATGGCTTTTTTGGGGATAGTACTATGCACTATATTGTTATTTTCAGGATGCGCATCAGAAAATAAACCACCTGGACAAACTGAAGTGCCGGTTGAAGAACCGAAAACTACAGAATCGCCAAATACAACTCCAATCCCAAAAGAAACTCCAGTGGAAGAACCTAAACCCGCCCCACCAACAAACAATTGGAACTCTGATGGAATATTATCGCAAAATGAGTACAAAAATAGCAAAGAATTTGGAAATGGGAGATATACAATATACTGGTCTAATGATGGCGAATATATGTATATGGCAATAAAGGGCCAAACTTCAGGTTGGGTCTCGATAGGATTTGAACCTACACAAGCTATGAAAGATGCAGACATGATATTTGGATGGGTAACAAGCGGATCATCTACAATTCTTGATATATACTCAACTGGAGCATTTGGACCACATCCACCAGATCAGCAACTTGGAGGTGCTAATGATTTAATTGAAACTAGTGGAAGTGAAGATGGAGGATTTACAATTATTGAATTCAAAAGGAAACTGAATACAGGGGACCGTTATGATAAAGCATTTGTAAATGGGCAAAATATTAACATAATTTGGGGCCTTGGCTCTTCTGATAATCTTGATTCACCACATACCTCAAGAGGTAGCGGAACAATTATATTGGATTAAATATAAATCATTATTTTTTCTTATTTTTATTAGTGAGTTCTAAATAATCTTCCCTAATTGGATAAAATACATCAATTATATTACATTTAGTTTTGGCGATACCAGAATGAATTATATTAGGTTGCACCAATGCTACGTCTCCCTTTTTCATTAATTTCTTTTCATCCCCCACTTTGAATTCAAATTCTCCATCAATAATCGTAGCGACTTGCTCATGTAAATGAGAATGTGCAGGGAATATAGCTCCTGCTTCAATATTCCAATAAGCAAACGTCATACTATTTGAATGGATAAATCTTACTTTGATTTTGGGCATAATTTCTATTTCTTCAATATCATTAAGATTTTTAAAATACATTAAACCACCTATAGGACAATAGACTATTTCTTAATAAGAGTTTTGGGATCAAAGATATTTTTTTGTCATGACTTTAATCCATTTGAAATGGAGTATTAGGTGAATTAACACGAAACCTCCCATTAGAATACCAGCTCTGTCGTGGATAAAGTTGAGCCAAAAAGTTGGCAGATATAATCCAATGTTTGCAAAAAAAAGTAAGGATAATTTAAATTTCAAAATACCAGTGATAAAACTAACTAAGAAAGCTATTCCCATTCCAATGTCAATTAAATAATTGATATCTGATATACTCATTTATCTCATTTGAATTTCCAAGAACAATATATAAATAAGTTACTAATTTTTATCACTAGTTCAGATTTTATATGAACGTAAAATTATGAATCACTTTTTAATTAGCTATAAAAGAATAAAAAGCCAAAATTAAAACATATATGTCTAAAGTAAAAAGAAAATAAGAGTATTAACTTTTGATATATGCTTTATTGATTACTATCGGTTCTTTTGGAACGTCGTCATGGATAACTCCATCAGGCGAACCTCTAGAAGTAGTTTGTACTATCTTAATTTTATCAATTACTTCTGTTCCATTAACTACCTTCCCAAAAACAGCGTAGCCGAATCCTTGAGGGGTAGAATTGACATGATCGAGGAAAGAATTATCTGCAACATTTATGAAAAATTGAGAAGTTGCACTATCGATTATACTAGTTCTTGCCATAGCAATAGTATACTCTTTATTCTTAAGACCATTTGCCGCTTCATTTTTGATAGGAGGATTGGTCAATTTTTCTTTCATGTTTAGATCTAATCCGCCCCCTTGAATCATGAATCCGTCGATTACTCTGTGGAAAATTAGACCATCGTAAAACCCATCTTTAACATAATCTAAAAAATTTTCAACTGTTATTGGCGCTTTTTCATCGTCTAATTCAATTTCAAAATTTCCATAAGATGTTTCAAATACAACTATTTTTGGCATTATATCACCTAAGAAATCTAATAGCAATTTATTTAAAAGGATAGTGATATTTAATTAAAAATTCAATAATCGTAGATATTATGACAGATGAATCTCACAAGAAGATAATTAAAGAAGAATTCGCTAAACAGTCTTCAACTTTAGAATCCTCCAACATCTTCACAGATTCTGAGATAACAGAAAAAATAAAAAAAGCTTTAGATGTAAAAAATCAAATGACCATTCTTGACCTAGGATGCGGACCTGGTATTCTAACTTCTTGTATTGCGCCTTTTTCTAAGATGATAGTAGGTTTTGACTTAACACCAGAGATGGCTACCAAGGCAAAAGTAAGATGCAGTACTAGCAAAAATGCAGTTTTCTTGATAGGTGATGCTGAATGCCTTCCTTTTAAAAATGATTCATTTGATAGAATAGTTACTAGGCTAACTTTACATCATTTTATAAAAGTTGAAAAAGTGTTGTCAGAAATGTACAGGGTATTAAAATTTGGTGGAAAGGCAATTATTTTAGATATAGTCTCATCGGAAAAAAAAGATGAAGCCGAAATACATAATGCCCTTGAGAAAATACGGGATCCCTCTCATGTTAAGATGCTACCAAAGAGTGAATTATTATCTCTGACTAAAAATTCAGGATTTACTATACTCTCAGAAGATGCTTGGGTAAAACAAAGGTATTTTGATGAATGGATACATATAACTTCGAAAAATGAAATCTCTTATTCTTTGGGCGTAATAATGAAAGTTCTTGCCATTTCGGGAATCAATGCAGGAATAGATTTAGACATCGAAAAATCAATAATTAAGTTTAATCATAATTGGATTATGATTACGGGTATAAAATAAACAAACTTATTAAGACAAACTCAAAAATATTTTTATGAAACGTCTCGGCATTATACTATGCGAAGTCTTTGAAGAAGAAATGCTACACATATTAAAAAAAAATCAGTTATTTGATAAAATAATTGTGGTAGACACTGAAGCATCAAAATATTTTCAAAGAGAACTTGAAGTTAGCTTTAATCCAGAAAAAATCAAAGTTGCAAGAGAGCTATGTTCAACTCGTTTCTTGAAAAGGGAGTATCCTTTAGAAATTATTTTATATATACTACCTTTCTATCTACATACTAGCCCACAAGAAATCAAAAATCAACTTGTAAATGCTTCAAGAGAAATTGAAAAACATATTGATAAACTTGTGCTTTTCTATGGTCTTTGTGGAAATTCACTCTCAGATATCGAGAATCTTCTAAGAAGTAACAGATTGAAAGTTCCAATTAATATATTGCTAGATGAAAAGAAAGAGATTGTTGATGACTGTATTTGTGCGCTTTTAGGTTCAAGAGAAGAGTATGCAGGAGAACTCTATAAGGAAGGTGGAACTTGGTTTATGACTATTGGATGGTCAAGACATTGGGATAAGATAGCCAAAGAAAGGGCCGAAATGCTAGGCCCAGAACACATGGAGCAACTTGCAAAAAAATTGGGAATAAAAAAACTTGATGGTCTAGAAAACCTAAAGTTAATTTTTGACCATACCAAATACAAAAGGCTTCTTGCATTAGAACTAGGATTTGAGGATACTAAAGAGTATAAAACTAAATGTGAAGATTTTTCTTCTTGTTTAAATCTTGACCTATGCTACCGGAAAGGAACATTACACTTGTTGGAAAATACAATAAAAGAATCACTAAAAGATCTTTAATCAATCTAAAAAATTCCCAAAAATCATTGAAAGCATTATTAATGCCATAAAAGCCGAACTTAACATGGGGGTCTTTGTTTTAGTAAATTTATAAGAGCAATAAACTCCGAAAGGTATTGTAAGTAAAATAAAAATACCTACTTTAAACGTAATTACTTTTCCAATTAATAGAAAAGTGAAAAAATATGTCAAAAAAACTAGAAAATAAAATAAGAAACGTGTTTCTCCGCCTAATCTTACGGCAATTGTTAATTTACCAACAAATTCATCTGCAGTTCTATCTGACCAGTGAACTCCCAGAAGATTAACGAAAACAGCTAAGAAAATTGGAATTAAACTCAATATTGAGTTAAATGTTATCGTTCCAGTTTGTGCACTGTATCCAATTAATGTCATAAAAAATCCACCTAGTATCGCATTGTCTACTTCACCAAGCCCTTTTCGCTCTAGAGAAAAAGGTGGCATTGAATAAATCCAGCCTCCGAAAAGTGCAGGTATTACTATCAAAATTATAATAGGTGATAAAATTTTAGTATAGATGGAAATAAACATTATAGTTAAAGTAACAATTAAGAAAAAAAAGGCAGAGTATATAGCCCAATTAGTTGGAACTATGCCCGAAGGTAAAACTCCACTACCTCCTGAATAAAGGGTTCTCCTAGTTATACTATCGGTGTCTATGTCCGCATATTCGTCTAAATAGTGAGCCATTAAAGTTCCAGATATCATTAATATGAATCCAAATACTGCTTTTGAGGAGTCAATTGACTTGATTTCACCATAAGCTATAGAAATACCAACAAGATAAGCTAATAGTCCGGCAACTAATACAAAAGGCCTTCCCATTTTGATTAATCCAAAAATCCGGATTTTAGTTAAAGCCATATGAATCAACTATTAATATTAAAGTTAATTCAATATATTAATTTAATTTAAGAAAAGAATTTAGATTAGAATCCGTAGATAATCCTCAGTGCAGCTACAAATGCTAAAGAACCTAACCAAATACAAAAAGGTACTAAAAAGCCACTTTTTGTGAAACAACTTAGAGATGATCCGCTCATATAAACTCCCCTTCCATATATTATTTTGCATTACTTATATATAAATGTTTCGATATTGATAAGCAATAATATATATTATTGGTATCAATATGTCAGAGACATCTAGTATTGTAAGAACTTGACAACTATTTAAAAAGTTATGGATAATGTTGAATTCGACAATTAACGTGATAAATTATTTTTGAATAAATCTTATAAATTGTTAATAATTTTATTAGTGAGGCATTTTTATGTTAAATGAAATATCTTATTATCCAATTTTAGGATATCCGCTAATACTTTACTTGGGTATTATTGCAATAATATTTTTTTTGATTGCATTATCTATTTCTACAATCTTAAAAGATAAAATAAAAAGCCATTATAAAACACACAGAAAAATTGCAATTATCTCGGTAATAATTGCATTGATACATGGATTAATGGGAATACTGGCATACCTATAGTTTTTCTTCCAATATTTTTCTAATTTTTACAATTTCTTTCATAATAATATCTTGCTCCTGCGTTTCATAAGTTTCAACTGCAACAGGTTTTTTACCCCTGACTCGATCCATTAAGATATCCCTTATCTCAGAATAATTTTCCATGCCATCTATTTTTATCTCAGAAAAACTTCCAGATGCTGAAGAAACAGAGTATCCTGCAGTTTGTATTTTTAAAGAAGCTAATCCTAATCCCCTAGATATTGGTCCCTGTTTTACATCAATGTTAGTTATTCTATTGTATGGAACAACACCCATTACTTTAAACCAAACGCCCCTATTCCATGTAATTTCAGTTTCAGTCATTTTATAGAATATTGAAGAATAGTATTTGGGTATCCAATAAAGGGTAAAAATTAGTATAGCTACTAAGGGGATAATTGTTATTGCCATTACAATTATCTTTACAGTTTGGGAAGAAAAGAAGTATACCATAACTATTGTAGGTAAAAACCAGGAAAGAATGCCAAAAACAAGGATTAACAAAAAGTAGACATAATAAAGATTTTTCAACTTTACTGAGGGTCTGAACTCTTCACCTAATTTTGTTTTAGATATTTCCACCATATGCTCATATTTATTCTAATCGTTTTTATAATTTCCCCTATTTAACCACATTTAAAAAACATCCAGTTTTTATCTTGATCTTTAAACCTGATTAGACAATATTTTCCTTTGAGTTTATTACCGTATATATTTACAACAATCTTATCCTTCTCATTTTCAATAAGGGAAAATTTACCTTTATCCCATATTTCTACCTTCCCAGAACCATAATTTCCTTCTGGTATTACACCTTCGAAAGTAGCATAGTCTAGAGGGTGATCTTCAGTAAAGATGGCAAGCCTTTTAATCCCTTTTTCTGTGGGGGGTATTTTTGGTAGTGCCCATGATTTTAATACTCCATCAATCTCTAATCTCAAGTCATAATGAAGTCTAGTTGCATCGTGCTTATGGATTACATAGATTCTACTGTCTTCGGACATACGCTCAACCTAAGTTAACTTGTAAACAAATAATTTGATTATATTTATTAAGTTTAAGTTTATATTAAATTTATGATTATAAAAATATTTGTTACTGGGGGAACTTTCGATAAAGAGTATAATGAAATAAAAGGCGAATTATTTTTCAAAAACACACATCTGCCTGAAATGCTAGATATGGGGAGATGCAGAATTTCTGTAGATATTAGAACATTGATGATGATTGATAGTCTTAATATGACGAAAGAAGATAGAGAAATTATTCTTGAAAACTGCAAAAATACCAAAGAGGATTACATATTAATAACTCATGGGACTGACACTATGATAGAAACTGCAAAGATACTCGCATCAAATATCAAAAACAAAACAATAGTATTGACTGGTGCGATGATTCCATACAAATTTGGAAGTTCAGATGGTTTATTCAATTTAGGTAGTGCTCTGGCCTTTGTCCAGACATTGCCTAAAGGGATATATATAGCAATGAATGGAAGATATTTTCATTGGGATAAGGTAAGAAAAAATAAAGACCTTGGAGAATTTGAGGATATAGAACCAGATTTAGTATAAAATTATTTTTTATTGCCAATGTAGATACTTTTATAATTACAATAAATTGACTTATTAAAAATGAGTGATCTAATGACTAAATCGCCAAAACTTGATTTTAAGACTTATCGTTTGTTAATTTTTTTAATTATTGGCGTTGGTTACCTTCTAGTCTTCTTTCATAGAGTTGCACCGGCAGTTGTTGCTATAGATATGATGGCCGACTTAAAAGTAGGTGCTATACTGATAGGATTCTTAGCATCTGGATATTTTTACCCATATGCTATAATGCAACTTCCTACAGGCATTCTATCTGATTCTTGGGGACCAAGAAAAACAATTACCTTGTTCTTTTTAATTGCTTCAGTTGGTTCTGTACTACTTGGACTATCCACAGATATTTCTTCAGCAGTATTTGGAAGAATACTTGTAGGACTTGGGGCTTCAACATTATATGTTTGCGCTCTAAAAATTTTATCTCAATGGTATAAAGGTGAGGAGTTTGCAACAATGACTGGGTTTTTGATAGCCATAGGTGGTATAGGGCTATTAGTATCAACTATACCCCTTGCACTCTTATCAAATGCAGTTGGGTGGAGGATACCATTTATTCTAACTGGCGTAATTACATTAATCCTGGCAGTGATTGTTTGGATTTTTGTTAAAAATTCTCCTCAAGAAATTGATATGTCTATAATTACATTAGACAAATCGTCTAAAGATAATGAAGGCATGCCACTACTTGGTATGCCTGAAGTTGTTAAGAATAGTGCCACCTCTAAAAAAAGAGTTTCTATATTTGATAGTTCAATAAAAGTATTAAGCCATAAACATTATTGGCCGGCTTCAATATGGATGTTTTGTACGATGGCCATATATCTCTCTTTTGGAGGTCTTTGGGGAGGGCCTTATCTAATACAAATATATGATATGACAAAAGTTGAAGCTAGTAGAGTTTTATCTATGATAGCAGTTGGCATGATTATAGGAAGTCCTCTGATGGGTTTATTGTCAGACCGTATAATCAAAAGAAGAAAAATTGTAGTTAACACCTCAAGTGCAATATTGTTTCTAATAATGGCATTTCTTTATTTCAGAGTATCCTCTATACCTACAATAGGATTATATCTAATTTGCTTGGGCATTGGAATATTTTCTGTAGGTACTGTAGCAATTGGTTATGCTTTGATAAAAGATCTTTTCCCTATTGAAATTGCAGGAACATCTACAGGGATAGCTAACTTTTTCCCATTTCTTATGGGTGCATTGTATCAGCCTTTGATGGGATATATCCTAGAACTCAATGGCAAAATAGGCGAGTCTTATACTGTAATGGGATACCAGAATGCATTTTTAGTTTTATTTATATCGTCTATTATTGCATGTATCGCTAGTTTCTTTATAAAAGAAACAAACAGTAAATCTAAAAGATAAAAATCATTACTTACTAAATTAAAAAATTATTTTTGCAATTATATGATAATTTTTTATATAAATAAAATAAAAGAAAGATATGAAAAAAATAGTGGTATTTTTATTAATTTTATTCCTTTCATCTTGCTGTCTTGACACAATTAAAACAAGATATTTCCCCCCTATTGAATTAGATACTGTTACTGTCACAAAAGTAATAGATGGCGACACTATCGAAATTCTAATAGATGGAGAAAATGTAAGAGTTAGACTTGTTGGGATAGATACCCCCGAGCCTTATTCAAATAATAATGAAAAAAAATGGTATGGACTTCCTGATGACCATCTAAGAAAATGGGGAATTGAAGCTTTTGATTATACTAACAAAAGATTGTATAAAAAAGAAGTTAATATTTCCTATGACGCAGTACAAGGACAAAAAGATGAATTTGGAAGGGCATTGGCATATATCTATATAGATAATAAAAATTTTAATTTGGAACTAGTTGAAAATGGATATGCAAGAGTATATACTGAAAAAAAATCAGATTTATACCTTAAACTAATTGAGGCTGAAACTAAAGCCAGAATAAATAAAATTGGATTATGGAAATACCCTTTACAAGATGATTAATAAAGAAACATATATATTCAAAAGATAATACTACGACTGGGTGAGTTAATGAGGAAAGAAAAAAATACTATTGTTGAAAAATCAGAAGAAATGCTTTCATTCATGAAGAAAAGACGAACTATAAGGATATTTGATAAAAAAGAGATACCTCTTGAAGTTATAGAAAATTGTATTGCTATTGCCGGTACAGCGCCAAGTGGGGCAAATATGCAACCCTGGACTTTTGTAGTAGTGAAAAAACAAGAAACTAAAAAGAAGATTCGAATGGAAGCAGAAAAAATAGAAGAAGAGTTCTATTCCCATAAAATCTCTGATGAATGGGGAGAATGTTTGAACCCTTTAAGTCTTGAAATAAGAAAACCTTTTCTTGAACAGGCCCCATACCTAATATGCGTCTTCTATCAACTTTATAGTCTAGATAAAGAAGCAAAAAAGATAAAGCATTATTATCCTATTGAATCAGTTGGAATCGCCACAGGATTTTTGATATAGGCATTGCACCAATTAGGAATTGCTACATTAACATATACACCTGCGCCGATGAGCTTCTTAAATAAAATACTAAATAGACCTGATAGCGAGAGGCCTTTTTTAATACTTGTTGTTGGTTACCCGAGTTCAGAATACGCTTTACCATTTATTTCAAAAAAAGAATTAAAAGACATAAGCATTACAATTTAATAGTAACTATTTTTTATATGGATTCCAGAATTTCAATTTATAATAAATTTTGCCACCTGCGCATGCAATAAAAGTCCCATTAGAATCTTTGTGTATAGTTCCCATTATAAAATCATGATTAGTTTTTTCCATTTTTCCAACTTCAATTCTAATCAATCTAGCAAAAGGATAATTTTTTAACAAAAATGATTTTAAATATGTTTCAGTTCCTCTGAAAAAATGCCACATCCTTTCTAAGTTCCAGTTCCAATCTATTAGATCTAAATAATCATCTTTCTTTACCCTTCTAGCTCTTGGTGTTGGAGATTCCACTGGTTGTTTAATTCTTTGAACAGAATTAGATTCAATTTTATTAATAGATTCGATTAATGCTGATGCACCTGTGGTTTCAAATTTTACTCTTAAATCGTAATACCTTTCTCCAAGATCTACCTTTACATCTTTTTGTAGAATTATATCCCCTGTGTCCTCTCCTTTGTCAATATAATGAACTGTGACTCCTGCATCCCTATCAAAAAAATAATAAGTCCAGAAAATAGGGACTGCCCCCCTATATTTTGGTAACAGAGCAGTATGTAAATTAATCGTGCCAAATTTAGGGTAGGAAAAAATTTCTTCTTTGAGTAAAAAAGGCATAGAATATACTACGATTAAATCTGGATTTTTTTCTTTTATCCAACTAAGTATTTCTTGTTTCTTATCTTTCATCAATAAATAAGGAATATTATGTTTCTTAGCTACAGATTTAACATTTTTGAATATAGCTTTTTCAAGTATAGAGGTAGAGCTATTGTCCTCTCTTGGCTCAATTATTCCTATTACATCCTTTGATTCTAATAACTTGTTCAATACTTCAGATTTTTTCTGAGTTATCAATAGTATTCTCAAATTAGCCACCAAGATATAGAATTTGTTTCGCCAATCCTTATAAAAAAGTATCCAATGACTCAATCAACATATCCTATTTTCATATAGTATTCTGGACTAAAATATAATATGTAAAAAGCATCATAAGGTGGTCTCCAGTAAGAAAGATCTTCAATTTGGATATATTCATGAAAATCATCGTCCCCCTGTCTCTTATACCCATAATATACTGCAGGATAATCCGAGCACTGATCTTCTCTACAAGTAAGTATAATCCTTATTTTATCTTTATGATATAATAAATAAACATTGCCAAATGCAAGAACTTTACTTGTATCTTTGGGATCGTTAAAAATCCAACTTTGACTGGGCTGTATTTCTTGAATAGTTATTTCAGGACTACAGCCACATTCTTTATTACACTCTTCAACAAGTTGATCTTGAATACAGACCCCATTTACGCACTTATAGGACCACAAATCTGTTCCAATGCATTTATAATTGCAAGATATCGCTTTGCATAAATCTTCTTTGCATCCACAGTATTCTGCGCATTGGTCGATTCTTTTGTAATCAATACACTGTCCATTTTCACATACCTGAGACCATAGTTCATTTCCTATACATTTGTCTGGACATTTTACATTTTCACATGGATTAGCATTTACAGGAGGTTGTGAAGTCGGGGATGGAACTAAGCATCCTGCGGAAAACATGATTAAAATAAAAGGTAGAACTATAATTAAGTTTTTCATGCAATACATAATAGATTCAAAATATAAAAATCTTTCTTAAGTTATATTTATTTAGCTATTGAAAATAAAGTAACTAATTTAAAACATGTGGAAAAACTAAATCTATGAATAATTATGAAGAAAAATTAAGCCTTTTTTTAAAAGAGAATAATAGCGATGCTGAATTACTTATTTTTGATAAATCGTGCCATTCAGTTGAAGAAGCTGCTGAAACGGCAAATGTTGATACTACAAATTTTATAAAAAGTATATGTATGGTAGATTCAAAATCTAATTTAATTGTAGCAATTGTAAAAGGAGAAGACCGAGCCAGTACTAGCAGAGTGTCAAAATCTCTGAATATACAGCAGCCCAGAATAGCAAGTCCGGAAGAAATGCTTGAGAAAACTGGATACCCTTGTGGTGGAACTCCTCCTTTTGGATATAATGCTATTTTTTTAATATATCCAAAGGTTATGGAAAAAGAGATGGCCTACGGAGGAGGGGGGTCGGAACGCGCGCTTGTTAAAGTATCAACTTCAGAATTAAAAAGATTAAATAAAGGTAAAATTATTAGAGTATCAAAATAATTCATTTATTTAGAATTAAATAAAAAAATAAGAACTATAGTCTAAAGCTCTCTTTCGGAAGTTCGACGAGACTTAAGAATATAGCTGCGTTGCCCGCTATGCTCTTTTCCATATAATCTATCCTAACTTTATCAATTGGTCTGTGGCAATACTGTTCCTGCATTGGAGAATACCCTATAGCTGGCTTCTTGTCAGTTCCACATATTTTAGACAGATCAGTTCCAAAATCCCAGTATCCATATTTTACAGGTTGCCCGACACATTTTAAAGCAGTTGAAGCTGCGTACACAAAGGGATGGCCTTTGTCAATTTTCCACGCTTCTTTCATATTTGGAACTTTAGCTGATTTTCCTGTGTAAGATGTTCTTGTTTGTGTAGATATTTCAACAGTTGCTTTAAATTCTGGGTCTTCTTTTGAGAGCCTATCTACTAAGTCTTGTATCTCCTTTAGACAACTTTCAGGAGTTTCCCCAGGTATGAATCTCCTATCATATATTACATGGCACCTATCTGGAACTATGCATAAAGCACCGGGAGTACAATCAATTATGGTAAGTGCAATACTAGAACTTCCCAAATTCTTATCTTTAGGGAAACATGGTGCAAGATCCGATTCAACTCTTTCAATTAATTTACTGGCCTTGTTAACTGCGTTAATCCCTAGCCATGGTGCACTGCCGTGAGAAGTTCTTCCATGAACAGTAATTTTTATTTCGACTCTACCCCTGTGACCAAGATACAGTTTCAAAGCAGTTGCTTCTGAGGATACGACACCATCATAAGATAATCCACGCTTAGGTAGAGTTTCATCTATTAACTTTATCATACCAAGCATCTCTGCAGGCTCTTCTAAAACTACCCCAGTAAACATGAAATTACCTTTGAATTTGTAACCAAGTTTTCTTAATTTCAATAGTAATGCACCTGCATAAATCTGAGTCGCTCCACCTCCTTTAACATCAGATGCAGCTCTACCGTGAATGACTTGGGCAGTTTCTTTTTCATTGCAATCTTGATTTTCTACTTCTACAAAGTCAATTTCTGCACCGTATGGGTCATATCCCATCCATTCTGATAAATCTCCTGGATCTACATGATCTAAATGAGAATTATACATTATTGTAGGCCCATCTTCTGTTCCTCTTATCAGACCTACTACATTCCCCCATTCATCTCTAAAATATTCGTCATATTCTAATTTTTTCATTTCTTCTAAGTATAAATCTGCAACAGCTTTTTCATTTCCGGATATTGAAGGAGTTCTGATTAACTTACGACAGAATTTAAATGAGGAATCTTTTAGTTCGTTTGTCAATTTTTTTATTTCATCTGAAGGTATATTGTGTAAAGATATAGTGCTTGATTGTGTTTTATATGCATCCTTTTGAATCATTTTTTCACCTTTCCATTTAACATATTGTTAACAAAAGAGGATAAATAGAAATAATCCTCCAAAATAAAACTATACTTCTGCCCATGTGTTGGGTAATAGAGGTAAAAATAAGAAAAGAGTATTTATTAGTTAAGGTCAAAAAATGACAAACTTAGGCCATTTAAATAAAATTAGACAATGGGAATGGTTATTCAAATCTAAACTCTTTTATAACAATCTCAGATTCTCCTTCTCCCGATGGATTTATCCCCTATTCCATTTATTGTTTTTGACTCAACTACTCACCATTCAAGTAGAATTCTAAATTTAGATTGAGATATTTAGTCTCCATATTGTTGATTTTAACACATTTTCATCCCTATTAGGGTTTTTAGGGGCCCAAGTTAAATCTGTAACCTGAATGTTAGATTTATCATTCTGAGCATATATTGAGTATATAGAAATAAAACTAGGAAAAGATATCAAAAAATGAGAAATATAATTTGTATTAATTGATTCATTTTTACATCCTTAAAACTATTTCTCTTCGTCTAAAGTGTATTCAATGTTTTTTATTCTTTCCCCGCATTTTGGGCATCTATAAGTTACTGTAGCAAGTGAACAACATATCCTTTCAATTCTTTCAATATCTCTTTCTGTATTGCATTGGCAAAATTTATTCTTAAAAGATATCATGAAATAATACTCTTAATTAACTTCCACTACGCTCATTGCCTTTTGAGGGCATCTCCTAACGCATCCTCCAAGGCCGTCACATGATTCTTCATCTATTACAGCCTTACCAGATTCAAGAGACACGACTTTCAAAGGACATATGACTGAGCAGATCCCGCATCCATTACATTTTTCGTTATCAACTTTTACTATTTTTCTCATATTCTCACCTTAAAATAATGAAAAGAAGATTTGTATTCCATATATAATAGTTCTTACTTTAGATTTTTTAAAATATAATTATTATTTATTTCATCTATTGGGTTATTTTTTGTTTTAGTTATATTAAAAATATATTTTTAGATTTTAATGCATAAATATGTGGCGAAAAAATCACTCTTATACTCTTTATATTCGATATTAAATCCTGCTTTTTGGAGTAATTCTTCCATTACCCAGTCCATTGTAGAAAACTCTTGACTTATGTGATTTAACATGCTCTTTTTCATTTTACTATCGTTTGTTTGATTAGTCCATTTTTCAATAGCGTCTTCAAAATTATCAATATCAAATGAAAAAACGACATCATGAAGATAAAATTTACCTTTAGTTTTAAGCATAGAACTAATATTTCTTAAGGCGATTAATTTCCAGAAATCGGGCAAATGGTGTAAAGCTATACTTGAAACGACTATATCTACAGGTTCATCTTTATGTTTATATGATAAAAATCCTGAATTGATAAAAGAAATATTATTTATCCTCCGATTGATGGCCTTATTTTTTGCATATTGAAGCATATTATTAGATACATCGATTGCAATAACTTTTTTACACTTTTTTGCTGCTTCTATGGAAAATTCGCCCGTTCCACAACCTATTTCAATGATTATATCTTCTTTTTTGAGGTCAATTTGATTAAGTGTGTTTTCAATTTCTTTTTGTATATCCCTTAATTTACTCATTCTTTCATCATATATCTTAATTTCTTCAAGATCGTTATAGTCTGTACCAAGACTTTTGAATTCATTAAAATAATAATTTTCATTGTAATCTATTTTCATGATATTACCATTTTGAATCGTGTATTTTAAGGTGATATCCTATTCGATCAAGAGATATCTTCAATATAGGGAGCAACACAAATATCCCTAAGATTATATCTAAAGATGGCAAATAAAGAGGTGAACATAAAAATAATGCACCGCCTAAAAAATCTACCTGATCGAGAGGTTTCCAGGATTCACCAGGTTTTTTGCCAATTCTTCTTTTTACAATACTTTTAATGAAATCGCCAAACATTGCACCACTGCCCATTAGTAATCCCCATAAGGGCCAGTTAATTTTTGAGTAATCTATTAGAGAAATGCTATTTATAAATGGTTCAAAATAAACAATTTTTTGAATAAGAACTATTATTGTTGAAAGAAAAATCGCAGCAAATAATCCGCGATATGTTTTATTTTTTCCTGCAATGGGGATATTCCTAAAGTTCCTATCAAAGTCTATAGGCGTAGAAAATCTATCTTTGAATAATCTTTTTGCAAATACTGGGGCCATGTTGCCCACGTAGGCTGGCAAAATAAACCATATACAAGAGAGGGCATATGAGGAGATATTTTCGATGTATATTTGAATCATTTAGACCTCTTTACCTAAAAAGGTAATTTGTAAATATAACTAAGTGGATTGTATTTTGGATTAATAATTGATTTCATTTCGGTATCTACTTCTTTGTATTTTAAATAAATGGCTGATTGTTCAATTAATGTGACGGCACCCAATGAAAGGATCAGATACAAAAATGGCCCATAGTTATTAACGAAAAACATTACAGGAAGGAATAAATAATAAGCCCTAGCAAAAGTCTTTCCCGAATATAAGTGTAACCTTGGCTTTCCTTTATGTACCCCATAAAAAAGTATTCTTTCGATGGCATATATGGTCAAAAATACTATAAATATCGCTAAATTATCGAGCATTATTTCAGGTTTTAATAAATACATAAATGCAAGTCCTGATAAAAGCAATAGTTCATCAGCTAGATTATCAAGAAAGGAACCAAGCTCTGAAGTCAGATTAAATCTTCTTGCTATTGGCCCGTCTATATAATCTGAAATTGAACATATGTAAAAAAATATTGTAAACAAAAATAATTCTTTTGAAGACGCGAAGTAAAGTAAAAATGGAGCTAAAACAAACCTTATCGAAGTAATCATATTAGGTATAGATTTAAAATCGTTAATAACAGAAGCTGGCATAGGCAATAATCTTAAATTGAAGTTAAAAGATTAACTGAAATAAATTATAAAATTATTCGCCCCTTATAAACCTCAGAATGAAAGCTGAACCTTTTGGCAAATTTTCTTCAACTTCTATTTTTGCACCATATCTTTCAAGAGTTTTTTTCACAATATACAATCCCAATCCAGCTCCTTTATTTTTACCATAAGATATCCCTTCATCAAAGATTTTACTCTTTATTTCTGAGGGAATGCCAATACCATAATCAACAAACACAATTTCACAATAATCTTTGACCTTTCTTATTTTAATGTCAATTCTATTGGAATTACCATGTATAACAGCGTTTCTAATTATATTATCAAAAACAGAACTAATCGCTTCATCAGCCAAAACTATACAATTTCCACATACTTTAATTTTAATATCAGAATAATTTTTTGAAATCTCGATTAATATATTTTTAACATCATAGCTTTTTAATTCAAACCCAGTTGAAACTAAGGATTCAAGTTCCTTCATTCTATTGATTAATTTTGCACTTTTTTGGATATATTCAAAAGCTTTGGTAATTTTATCTTTGTCTTCTGTTTTTATCATCTCAATATTGGCACTTATTACCATTAGATTATTGAGAGTATCATGTCTTAGAATTTTATTCAGTAATCTTAAAGTATCATTTAATTCAATAATTTTATTTTCAGCCAATTTTTTTTCATTTATATCGATTCCAAATTCCATTACAAGTTTGTTACCATCTGAATCTGTATAAGGATAATCATAAATATCATATATTTTTCCATCTTTTTGTTTTCTTTCACATTTTTCTGGAACTCCTGTTTCAAATATTCTAATCACAGGACAACAATTACACGGTTCTTCGGAGCAATCTTTAAATCCATGAAAAATTTCTTGGCATTTTTTTCCTTCTATTTTCCCAAACCTCTCTTTTAAGAAATTATTAGCAAATAATATTGATAAATCTGGAGAATAAACACATACGTATCCTGGAAGTTCATTCATTAGCGAATAAAGATTGTCTTTTTCTTTTTCTAAAGCCTCTTTTATTCTCTTTCTTTCAGAGATATCTCTAAAAATAGAAACTGCACCAGTTATTTTTTTATTCTTATTTATAAATTGAGTTGCAACTTCAAAGTATACTTTGTCACCATCCTTGTTTCTCAAAGTAAGTTCTGTTTTTTCTGATGCTTTCCCACTACGGATTGTTTTAATAAAAAGTTTAATTAAATTAGGTAATTGTTCAATATCTATTAACTTCAAATCTCTAAAGTTTTTTCCGACAATTTCCCCCCTCTCATACCCAAGGATATCCTTAACTTTAGAATTCGTGTCGATTATAGTACCATGATTGTCTACATAGGTTATTATATCTGCTGTAGCTTCAAAAATTGATCTAAATTTTTCTTCATTTTCCAAAATTATTTCGTTGACCTTTTTCCTTTCGGTGACATCTCTCACTATTGCCTGTAAATACTTTCCTTTGTATAAGTTAATTACATTAAGACTAACTTCTGTGTCAACAAAAGACCCATCTGATTTTATATGTCTCCATTCAAAAAATTGTGGAATGCCTTCCAATGCAGCTTCAATTTTTTCTTTAGCTTTTGTTTTTGATCTCTTGCCGTCAGGTTGTATTGGTGGAGAAATATCATAAGGCGTTTTTCCAATTATTTCTTCTTTCCTATAACCTAAAATATTTGAAGTTTTAGAATTGCAATCAATGAAAAATCCATTCTGAAGAAGAAAAATAGGATCACTTGCATTTTCAAAAAGAGTTCTATATTTCTCTTCACTTTCTTTTAGTTTATCTTCTATTTTTTTCCTTTCTGTTATATTTCTAATAAATCCATAAAATATTTTATTATCTTTAGTATCTTCTATTATCTTGGTATTAAATTCACAGTCAATAATTTCCCCATTTTTCTTTTTTAATTTTACGGGAAAGTCTTTTAAAAATCCTTGTTTTTCTAGAACATTTACTATATTTGGCCTATCGTCTGGATTAGCATATAGTTTAATTATATTCATGCCGAGTATTTCATCTCTTGGATACCCAAACAAATCTAATGTCGAATTATTAACAAAAAATATTGTTCCATCTTTTGCATTGATACATATTGCTTCGTTAATATTTTCAAAAATAGAAAAATAATCCTCTAAATTAATCCCATCTCTTGGAATACTAAATTTATTATCCATAAAATCATTAAGACCATACAATTTATGAATCTAAATAACTTAATATTCTTCGATTAAACTATATATTAAGTTATCTCTAAATATTGAATAAATCGCAAAAAGATAAAAATAAATGTTAATCTTTAAATTTTTCAAAAATTATTGTGCAGGGATTTTCTAATATAAATTCAAAATCATATTTATATTTTAATGAATCGCCATCATTATTAAAATCCATTGCACCTAAAAGAGTAATCGCCCTTAGACAAGCTAGCTCCTTCTTTTCATGATTCAATCTTCCACAATGTTCCTTATAGGGGCATCTTAATGCACTAAATAAAAATTTATTGTCATCTCCGATCATATCAAAATCCTCTTCGTTCATAAAATTAGATTTTACAAGAGCCTGGATAAACATCTTTGAAGTATTGTATGGGCTTAATCCTTTTTGAAACTCAATTCCAAGATCATTCCATGATTCGATGAAGGGTCTAATGGCTATTGCCCCCCATTTTCTATAGAAAAGTTTGGGTTTATCAAAAAATAAGTTAGCTGTATCTTCTACTCCATAGAGCCATGCATTCATTATTACTCCGACATATTTTAATCGTTTTTCAGTTTCCATTTTTATCCCCAAAAAATATGGATACTTTGTTAAAATAAAAATATTATTTAAATGTTGGCATGCTTCAAGATAAATTTTATTAATTGCAACAAATTAAGAATCGGTATGGAAAAAATTGATTTTAAAAAAATGTTGAAAAATCTATATTTGCCAAATCAAAAAAATTTTTCAATTGTTAATATTCCAAAGATGAATTTTCTAACAATTGTCGGAAAAGGAAATCCAAATACCTCAAATGATTTCCAAGAAGCTATAGATGTACTATATGGAGTTTCTTACTCAATTAAAATGAGCCCAAAAAAAGGGAATGTTCCAAAAGGCTATTTTGAATATGTTGTTCCTCCTTTAGAAGGGCTTTGGTGGATAAGTGGTGAGGAATTCAATCTAAATAATAAGGACAGATTTGAATGGAAATTAATGATCATGCAACCGGAATTTGTGAATCAAGACTTAGTTAAATTAGCTATCGAATTATCAAAGAAAAATAAAGATACTCCTTCTATTGATAAACTAAAATTTGAATCTTATGAAGAGGGCCTTTCTGCCCAAATATTACACGTTGGCTCCTATGATGCTGAAAAAGAAACAATTGAAAAAATGAAAGAATTTATTAAGAATAATTCTCTTATTAAAAATGGTCTTCATCATGAAATATATCTCTCAGACCCTAGAAAAACTTCTCCAGAGAAGATTAAGACAGTGTTAAGACAGCCTGTTAAGAAAATATAATCAAGCTTGGAATTCAGAGATTTTTGAGAATGCTAAAGCAACAATCTGCTCATTACCTGACTTTGCCCCATAATCAATTGCCAAACTAAAAGATTCTATTGCTTCTTTTCTTAGATTCATATTATCTAATGAAATCCCCCTTAGGTAATAGGTCTCTGATATATGGTATGAATTTTCTGAATCAAAGTATTCTAATCCTTTGTTAAGGTATTCCAAGGATTTAGAATAATCTTTAAGCTCTTTTAAAGCGTGGCCAATCCCATTATAGGATTTTAAGATAATCTCATTATCCTGTGCTTTTGCTCCACACTCTATTGCTTTTTTGTTGTATTCAACCATTTCCTTAAAATTGGTTAATTCCCCAAAAATCAATCCGATGCTATAATAGGCCCAAGACATACCACGGTAATTATCAATCATTTTGTGGTATTCAAGTGCTTTTTTAAAACATTCAATGGCTTCAATATAATTTTTCTGATTGTCATAAACAATGCCCATATTATGATATGCCATGGCCGCTTCTTTTATTTTTTTATTTTTTAGAGAATCTTCTATGTATTCCTCATATAATTTAATTGCTCTTTCATATTCGCCCTCGGCCATGTATTTGTTAGCTTCATTCAATTTCATATTCTCTTTTTCAATTTTATTTTCATCCATATTAACTACAACAGTTGAAGAAATATAACTTTTTGGTATAAGTTTATTAAGTATAAAATTAATATGTTAACTATAGAATAAATGGGTGAAATAAAATGGAATTTGAAAAATTAGGTTCATTTTATCTAGGTAAAGAATATGACATGAACACTAACTCGCTAAAAGACAGTTTAGTGATGTATGATTCAAGAGATCTTACCACTCATGCAGTATGTATTGGTATGACTGGAAGTGGAAAAACCGGTCTTTGTATTGATTTATTGGAAGAGGCTGCAATTGATAATATACCTGCAATAATAATTGATCCAAAAGGAGATATAACAAATTTACTATTAACTTTTCCAGAATTAACAAAAGAAAATTTTTCTTCATGGGTGGACCCTGATGAAGCAAATAGAAAAGGAATGAGTACTGAAGAATATGCTGCTCAACAAGCAGAGATGTGGAAAAAGGGATTGGCAGATTGGGGGCAAGATGAAAATAGAATTAAAATGTTACGTGAGAACGTTGATTTCGTCATATATACGCCAGGAAGTGAGGCAGGTGCTCCTGTTTCAATATTACATTCTTTTGATGCACCTTCACTTAGTTGGGAGGATGATTCAGAACTTATTAGAGAACAAATACAGGGGATTGTTAGTGGTATATTAGGTTTGATTGGAGTTGAAGCAGATCCTATTAATTCACGCGAACATATTTTACTATCAAATATATTCGAACATTTCTGGAGCAAAAATCAAAACTTGGACATAGCAAAACTGATTCTTTCAATTCAGGACCCGCCTTTTAGAACTTTAGGCGTTTTTGAAATCGACACATTTTTTCCAAAAAAAGATAGAATGGCCTTATCAATGAGACTCAATAGTCTTATAGCATCGCCAACCTTCAAAAACTGGCTTGAAGGCCAACCACTAGACATTTCTAGATTCATCACAAACGAAGATGGAAAAATAAGGCATTCTATATTTTACATTGCACATTTGAGTGATTCAGAAAGAATGTTCTTTGTAACACTCTTACTTAATCAAATTATATCTTGGATGAGAAAACAAAGTGGAACTAATAGTCTTAGAACTCTGGTCTATATGGATGAGATATTTGGATATTTTCCTCCAGTTTCTAATCCTCCAAGTAAAAAGCCACTTCTTACCTTATTAAAACAAGCTAGGGCCTTTGGAGTAGGGATTGTATTGGCAACGCAAAACCCCGTAGATTTAGATTACAAGGGATTAACTAATACTGGAACATGGTTTATAGGTCGACTTCAAACAGAAAGGGATAAAATGAGATTACTTGAAGGGCTAGATACAATAAGCTCTAGCTCAAATGAGTTATTAAATAAAGAGCAAATAGACAAACTAATCTCAAATCTAGGGAAAAGAGTATTTATTCTCCACAGCGTTCATTCGAAGAACCCAATCATTTTCCAAACAAGATGGGCAATGAGTTATCTTAGAGGGCCAATGACCAAGAATGAAATAAAAACAATAATGAAAGATAAAGTTCAAGAAATAAAAATAACTCCCTCTATTAAACCACTAGTTCCGGAAATAACTTCAAATAAAATTTCTGGAGCTCCGCCTACAATTTCCGGCGATATTCAACAGGTATATTTGCCTTTAATTAAGAGTTCAACGCTTGCCATACAGGAAATAAAAAACAAATATCAAAAAGATATTTCGCTCGGAGAACCGTCTCTTGTATATTCCCCAGGAGTTATAGGAAAAGCAGTAATTCATTTTCAAGATAAGAATACTCAATTAAACGAAGACCAAGAAAGAAATTTAATTTTATTTCCATCTGAAATTATGAATTGGGACAAAGCTCAAGAAATTAACTTATCAAGTCTTCAAACAAATCCAGAAGGAAAAGCAAAATTCTCCGAAGTTCCTGGAAATATCAACGATCCTAGGGACTTTAATGAATTAAAGAAAAGCTTTACAGATTTCTTATTTTACAACAGTAATTTCAAATTGTATCACAGCCCATTATTAAAAATATATTCAAAATCTAATGAAACTAAATCAGACTTTATTCTAAAATTAAATCAGATTGCAAGAGAAACAAGAGATGAAGAAGTTGACAAAATCGAACAAAAATATGCTAAGGAGTTAGAAAAGCTCAAGGTAAAATTAAGTAAATCTCAAGATGTGTTGATTAAGAAACAATCCGCTGCAAGTTCCCTTAAACAAGAAGCTTTGTTATCTGCAGGAGAATCAGTAGTTGGTATGTTTATGGGAAGACGTTCCACTAGATCTGCATCTAAAGCAATGAACAAATACCAAAAAAGCAAAACAGTTGCTGCCGACATTGATAAGGCACAAAGGGACATAGACTCGATTAAAAAAGAAATGGATTCATTAGAAAATGAACTCAAAATTCAAATTGAAAAAATAAAACAAAAAAGAGAAAATGAAATAAAAGAAATAAATGAAGTTATAATTCAGCCAAAAAAATCGGACATAGAAATCAAAATGGTTTCATTAGTTTGGATTCCAAAATGGGAAATATCTTACAATGAAAATGGAAATAAAAAAATGGAAATTATACCTGCATATTATTGAAATTTGATTTTTAATAGTTAGATTTATAAGTATCAAAAATAAATAATAAATGGTGGAAATATGACAAAATTTGAAGTATATAAAGATAAATCAGGTGAATACAGATTTAGATTAAAAGCTGGAAACGGTCAGGTTATAGCAGTAAGTGAAGGATATAAATCCAAGACTTCATGCATGAACGGAATTGAAAGTGTAAAGAAGAATGCACCTGCCGCAGAAATTGTTGAAATAGAAAAATAATATTTGTTTTTACTCATATATTTTTAATATTTATTTCTTCTATTTGCTGCATTATTTTAGTAAGATCTTTAGATACCCAAGGTTTTTCAATGAAAAACTTAACTGAAGCTTTGGTTGATGCTTCTTCTTTTAGGACGCTGTTTGGATATGCAGTAATCAATATTCTTGTTGTTTTTGGGTATTTTTCTTTTATATAACTAAGAAAACTAATCCCGTCCATACCTGGAAGTCTGTAGTCTGATATGACTAAGCAGAAATTTCTTTCTTTAAGCTGTTCTATCCCTGCCTCAGCAGTTTTAGCAATAATAACTTTATTGGATAAATTGCAATGCTTGAGTGACAAGAATAAGCTAACTAACGTTTCTGGATCATCATCTACAACTAAAATATTATTTGATTCAGAATGCTCTTTATCAATATTATATACTTCCACTTTTGACTCGGAAACATTGGTATCAACTAAAACATCTTCTTCTAAAAGAAAATCTTTTGGATCCAATTGAGTTTTATCAGGGCCCAATATATGATCTTTTTTAATCTTTATATCAAAGACTAGTCCACCGCTCATTTCATTAATATCTGAACCTAGTGTTTCATTTGATTTAATTATGTCTAAAGTTCCACCTTTGTATTGAAGCAACTTATTAATCGAATTTAAATCAATTTTTGATTTTGATATGCCATCACTAAGCATGGCATCAACACATTCTTTTGAAATTTCTCCACCAATTAAGTTGATATTAATATGAATAGTTTCCTCTGTTTCAAATGTCTTAAGATGAAGCTCTCCTGAATTCATTAGTTCTATAGTTTTTAACAAAATACATATAATGCTATAATTCAATTGATGAAAATTAAAATGCACTAATGGCAATTCTGAGAATTCTTCTCGAATAGTGTACCTATTTTTTAAATGATCTTGTAAAATTATTAAGCTAGCATTTACAACTTCATTAACATCAATCAATGTTATATCTTCTTCAAAAGAAACAAGTCTTCTAAAGGCTTTGGATATAAGGTCAATTCTTTTAGTACTGTTCATATTTAGGCTAATCAATTTATCAAGACGTTCAAATTTTGAATCCTCGATGTTCTTTTTCGCACATTCTTCTTTTAATTTATGAATTTCTTCTTTTAGTAATGCCGACACTATATTGTGAATTCTTGGGGTGCTAGTTTTTTTTAATGAAGAGAGTTTTTCTATATGATTAATTAAATTAAGATTAATTTTGTTTTCATTTATTTCTTTTTTTAATGTGCCCATTTCTTGTTGTAATAGCTCAGCGCTTGCCAAGGCTGAAGCTAAAGAATTATTAATCTCATGGATTATTCCAGGGATCAAGTCTACAATAATCGATTCTCTAGATAAATCTTCTATTTTTGTGCCCGAATCTAGATAATCTTTATCAAATAACACTTTCATTTTCTTATCCTTGATGTTCGTCTTATACTTATTCGCTTTTCATATATTTAAAGATATGGAAAAAAATAGGAAAAATATGGAAAACCTAATAAGAATTAGTTTTCAAATATATAAACTTTTCGTATTGTTATTGATTATCAATAGTTAAAAATATTTTAAATTGTTGAATTATTCATTGATAGATTTTAAGTTATTTATAAGGATTATATATTATTTATAAATACTAGTTTATGATAATAAAATAGCTATAAACCACAAAATTTATAAATAATATTTATATTAGATGTCCTATGGCATCTAAACCACATAGTGACTTAGAATTAATAAACGAAGTCAAGACGCTTATCGATGAAGTTATAGACAAAGTGCCACAAAAAAAAGATATGGGAATGGCAAACTTAGGCTCAGTAGTTGTTTTCAGTTTGGGATGTATTATAGGTTTTGAAATGTTTGTTTTCAATCTTTTCATGACATCTACAGTAATGCTCAGTGTTATTCTCCTTGGATTCTTTTTTATAATAGGATTTTTAATGGGCATGTATATTGAAAAAGTCGATTCTATACATAAATCTTCTAATCCAACATACTCAATCTATTAATCCAACAGCAAACTTTTTATTAACAATTTAATTATTATTTTTTATGATTATAATAAAAGCAGGCGGCTCAGCAATTACTAAAAAAAGTGAAGATTTTACTCCCAATATGGAAGTAATCTCTAGATTGGCCCAAGAAATAAAAGAAGCTGGGAGGGTTTCTATACTGGTTCACGGTGCAGGTTCTTATGGCCATCCTATTGCAAAAAAATACTCCCTTGGCAAAGGTTATTTTGATGAATATCAGCTTAAAGGTTTTTCCGAGACAAGAGCTAGCGTTAGTGAACTTGATAGTATTGTACTCAAATCTCTTATGCAAAATGGATTAACTCCTGTGAAAATAGGTACTTTTTCTAACTTTATTACATCAAATGGCAGAATTGTTGAATTTCATAAAGAGCCCTTATTGAGGGCAATAGAACTTGGGTTACTCCCGGTATTTACAGGAGATCTAGTTTTTGATAGAAATAGGGTATTCTCAATATTATCTGGGGACCAAATAGTATCCTACCTATCAAAACTATTAAAACCCTCAAGAGTTGTATTTGGAACAGATGTAGATGGCATATATACAGGAGACCCAAAGAAAGATGATGTTAAATTGATTGAAAATATAACGGAAGAAAATATCAAAGAAGTATTTAAGTTTGCCAAGGATACAGGAGATGCTTCTGGAGGTATGGAAGGCAAATTCTCTGAAATCCTACCAATATTTGACATGGGAATAGAAATAGATGTGATTAATTTAACTAAAAAGGGCAATTTAGCGGAAACTCTGAGGGGAAATGTTAAAGGAACAATAATTAAAAAGAAAAATCTTTCAAAATAATTCAAATATTTTAATAAATATCTGTTTTCCTATTTTAAAAGTAAAACAATTCTCCCTAAACAGATATATAAAAATTTATTAACAATTATTTATGACTTCCCTTGAAAAAATAATTCATCTTGTAACTCAAAGTGGATATGATTGTATAGGTGATGAAGGGAAAGTATTTGGAGATATTGATTTATCTAAGATAGATGCCCTTGGACAAGGAACTAAACACGATATTTGTACATCTTCTTCAACTAAAAGAGTTGTAAATAAAAATGAAGTTTTAGGGGATGTAACGAAATCTGGAATTTGCCATTCTTTTACGGCAAACGGGCGTTGTGTTTCTATGTTCAAAACTCTTTTTACAAATTATTGTACTCACGATTGTAAATATTGCCAAAATTCAAAAGAATACCGAGGGCATAAAACTGTTTACTCTTATACCCCAGAAGAGTTAGCAAAAATAACAATATCACTCTATAAGGGAAATTACATAGAGGGTCTTTTCTTAAGTTCTGGGATTAGTTCAGACGAAGATCTTACAACGGAAAAGATGATCGAAACTCTAAAAATTTTGAAAGACAAATATAATTTTGCAGGTTATATTCACTTTAAGGTCTTGCCCGGAGTTTCTTACGAATATATCAAACAAGCATCTGAAATGGCCGATAGATTGAGTGTAAATATTGAAACTCCTTCAAACGCCCACCTTTCAGAGTTAAGTAGTACAAAAAATTATGTAAATGATATATTAAGAAGACAATATTATATAAAAAAATTGGAATTAAAAAAAGAGCTCCCAGCCGGCCAGACAACACAACTAGTAGTAGGTGCTTGTGGAGAAAGTGATCTTGAAATATTCAAAAGAGTTCTAAAAGAATACAGAGAAATGACGTTGAAAAGAGTATATTATTCCGTATTTAATCCTGTAATTGGGACTTCACTAGAAGAAGTATCTGCACAACCTACATGGCGAGAACATAGGCTTTATCAAATGGACTGGTTATACAGAGTATACAATTTTTCTGAAAAAGAAATTAAAATAGCATTTGATGAAGAAGGATTTCTCAATAATAAAGATCCTAAACTTTTCATTGCCTTAAAGATGCTTGATTCTGCGATTGACCCAAATGAGGCTTCTTATGATGAACTTCTAAGAGTTCCGGGAATAGGGCCAAAGAGTGCATATAGAATCGTCAACTATAGAAAAAAGAGTAAAATTTACAAAAGGGAGCAACTTCATAATTTGGGAGTTAGGGTCAAAAATGCCACGCCTTTTTTAAAAATCAATGGGGGCGAATACTTTAGAATTGACAGGTGGATAGAATGCAAAAGTCACTAAGTGTATCAGAATATCTTTCAATGAATAAGAATGTTTCTCCAATTCTTATAGAAAAATCAACAAAAGTATCGTGGTACGAATTGAATATTTCGGCTGATCCAGA
>JABLXD010000017.1:10000-40041 GCA_013178285.1 Methanofastidiosum sp. | reverse complement strand
ATTCATAGTGGTCAAGGCTCTATCTCCAGGTGCAAGTACACCTTGATGCCTACCAATACATGGGCCACATCCAGGATTACATACCATTGCACCTGCATCCATGAATATTTTTATGTATCCTCTGTTCATTGCCTCAAAATAAACTTCATTTGATGCCGGAACAATTACTGTTTTAAGAAGAGGGCTTAACTTCTTTCCCTTAAACATCCTTGCGGCTATCTCTAGATCCTCTATCCTACCGTTTGTACATGTCCCTATGAAGACTTCATCCACTTCAGTGCCTGCATATTTTTCAACTGGGTAGACATTGTCAACTTTTGGTGAAACAGCAAGTTGAGGCGTTAGATCATCTACATCAAATTCAAATATCCTTTCATAGTTTGGATCTTTTGGAACAATTTCTGTGTATGGATATCCTCTTGACTTCAAGAAGTTCTCAGTTACCTTATCAGTCTTGATTAATCCAGTCTTTCCTCCCATCTCAATTGCCATGTTTGTTAGTGTAAGTCTATCACCTATTGCCATATTCTCAATAGTTTCCCCACCAAACTCACAAGCTTTGTAGGTTGCTCCTCTGGCTCCAACTTTTCCAATAATCTTAAGGATCAAATCTTTTGGGTAAACACCTTTAGCAAACGATCCATTAACATCAAAATAAAATGTTTCTGGAACTCTAAACCAGTTCTTACCGGTGGCATATGAAACTCCAATGTCTGTAGATCCAACACCAGTTCCAAATGCTCCAAGAGCGCCATAAGTACACGTGTGGGAGTCTCCTCCAATGATAACTCTTCCTGGTAAAACAAATCCCCTCTCAACAAGAACTTGGTGACAGATTCCTTCTCTAAAGAAGTTCTTTATACCTTCCTTTTTTATAAATTCTAATACTTCTTTCTGTAACGTGGCACTTTCAACTGATGCCGGTGGCTGCACATGGTCAAAGATAACAACAACTCTGTTCTTGTCATACAATGGCTTACCTGTATTTCTTAATGCTTTAATTGCAAGCGGCGTTGTATTGTCATGACTCATCGTTACATCTATATCAACTAATACAATTTCTCCAGCAGAAACGTTTCTTGATAGTTTCCTTGAAAAAATCTCTTCAGCAACTGTTCCCATTTACTTCACCATATTTCTTTAGAACTACTCTAGTACTTGTTGCAAGAACTCCAGGGATACTTCTTATATCTTCTATTAAGTTATTGAGTTCAGCAACATTCTTTAATGATGCATAAATAGCGATATCTTCGTCTCCAGACATTTCATATAGTTTTTCTACACCTTTCATATTCTTAATTTTTCTAGATATTGATGTTGTGTAAATATGGGCTTCAAGCCTTAGGAATAAAACAGCATCAACTCCTGTTGGAATAGTAACAGCTTTAACTCCAAGCACTTTTTCAGCAATATCTAAGATATCTGTTTCATGCACAATTTTTCTTTCGTCCCCTACTTTCTTAATCTCTTGAATTATTTTTAACAAATCTTCGTCGCTGGCCTTAATCCCGTACTGGTTTAATTTTGACATAACAGCTCTTCTGCCAGCAAATTTATCGACTATTATCTTTCTTTCTTTTCCAACCATCTCGGGCGAAAAAGGTTCGTAAGTAGATGGATTTTTTAAAACACCATCTGTGTGAACTCCACTCTTATGCGTGAATGCATTATCTCCCATTATTGGCATTAGTGGATAAATGTAAATACCTGTTATTTTTTCTACATATGCGGAGATCTGTTTTAGCATTTTAAGGTCATACTTTAAATTTTCTCTATCCAAGATATTAGTGGCCACTACAAAATTAGATAAATCCACTATACCTGTTCTTTCACCTATACCGTTAACTGTTGTATGGACACAGTCGGCTCCTGCTCTTACGCCTGCCATAGCATTTGCAACAGCAAGACCAAAATCATTATGACAATGTACATCAATTCCAACAGGTTTTACATTATCTTTAATCTTTTTTACAAGATCGTAAAAAATGTGGGGTTGCATAACCCCAACGGTATCTGCTACGCTTATCCTGTCAGCCCCAGCATCAATAGCAGCATTACAGATTTCAATTAGGTATTCAAAATCTGTCCTTGTTGCATCTTCGGGTGTGTACCTGACTTTTAATCCGTGGTCTTTTGCATATTGGACACAATCTACTACTTTTTCTATCGCTACTTCCTTAGTCATCTTTAATTTATCTTTAAGGTGAACATTTGAAGTTGCAAGAAAGATCGCCACTCTGTCAACTTCACAGTCAACAGCCATTTCCACGTCTCCCTTTACAGCCCTCACATGTCCTACTACCTCAGCCTTAAGACCTTCTTTTACAACCTTTCTGATAAATTCTTCAATCTTTGGAGAAACATTAGGGTGGCCGACTTCTATCATATCGACTCCAAAATTGTCAAGCATCTTGGCTAGCGTCATCTTTTCATTTACGGTAAAAGAAACGCCTGCTGTCTGCTCACCTTCCCTTAAAGTTGTGTCCAATATCTTAACCATTTTATTCTCCCCAATCCTCTTCTTCTTCGGGAGCAATTTCGAGTACTAATGGGTCTAGGCTTATTATTTCAAGCTCTATTCCACACTCTGGGCACTCTACGATATCCCCAACTTCTGGATTTTCTATTTCAATAACGCAACTACATTCTGGACATTCTGACATCCAAATCACCTCGATGGCATTAATCGTAAACTCCTTTTAAATCTTCCGGTTATAAACGGCATAAATTTTACGATAATCGAAATATTTTTAAAGGCAAATGCAAAATATCATCCATGGATGAACTAGATATACAAATATTGTCAATCTTAGAAAAAGATTCTAGAATGAAGAATACTGAGATAGCAAAAAAATTATCTGTTTCAGAAGGATCTATCCGAAGAAGAATTGATAATCTAGTTGAAACAGGTATAATCAAAAATTTCACAGTTGAAGTTTCTACAAATTTTGGATTCATTTCATTAGTTCTATTAAATACCCACACCCAAGAATCAACTGATGAGATTGTAAAACAGATCATGAAAATCGAAGGGGTAAAAAGAGTGTATGAGACAACTGGAGAATGGGATGTTGTAGCATATGTGTTATGCAATTCACCAAAAGAGTTTAATATCATTATAGAAAATATCAGAAAGCTTAAAGGAGTTAACAAATCAACTAGTTTAACAGTCTTAAACGTATTATAGTGGTTATATGGTAAAAATTCTGCTCGTTGATGATAATCAAGATTTTTTAGATATATTAAAACAAGGTCTTTCTAGTCATCAGGTATTACTTGCAAATGATGGATTAGAAGGTGTAGAAACATACAAAAAAGAGGAGCCTGATGTTGTTATAATGGATATTAAAATGCCAGTAATGGATGGCATCAAAGCAACAAAGGAAATATTAAAGTTTAATCCTAATGCCATTGTCATAGGTGGAACCGCCTACACAGAGCTACAAAAAGACATGTTTGACGCAGGTGCTAAATTCGTTCTTATAAAACCATTTTCAATTGATTCAATAGAAAAAATAATAGAAAAATATGTTTTAAAAAAGAGGCCTAAGACAGGATACTATAAATAGATCTTTTTTCTAAAGCTTCTCTAAGCTCCATTCCAATTCTTTCTCCATAGCTTATTTCCCTTCCATAAAGATAACCTGAATGGGGCGTGAATTTTGTGCCTGGGCTTCCCGGAATTCTCATTGAAACATCGAATATGACAATCTCTTCCTTCCCTTCATAAGAAGCTACTGCCCCTTGAAGTGCAAATGGCCCAATTATGCCTGGTGGGTACTCCTTCCTTGTAACCTCAACAAATTTTTCTCCAATTTCAAAAGCTTTTTCTAAAATACTTTCTTTAGTAGTACAAGTAATGTGACCAGTTTCAATCATTTTAGGTTTAACATACTTTAATACTTCAAGCTGTTCATTTGCAGGAAGTCTTAGTATTCCATCGAGATTTGTCTGTCTTCTAGTATCTGTTCCCATAAGCTCTAGTTCTTCTCTTACATTTGAATAGAAGAAATTGAAATTAGTCTGGGCCCCCAAAATATATTCTTCAATAACTGCTTTATTCAAAGCTTCTCTAGTAATAATCCCTTTTTCAATTAATTCTTCGCTTTTTTGTTCGTACTCAGATCGAGAAGAAGCAAAGAAAAAGGCCCTTTCATATCCTCTTATAGCTTCAGAGACCTTTACTATCACAAGTCTATCAATTTCTTCAGGGGATGAGAATATTCTTGGAAATCTTATGCCTGCTTTTTCTAAAAGATAATACTGGTTTTTTGGGACATCCCTTTCTTCAAGTTTTACAAGACCTCTTGTTCCATATATCGGTACAAAGAAATCATTTTCTATTCTTTCAAAATCGAAGTAAACCCAGAAGTACCTGTTGTGTATAAAAATTGTATTCATTTCACGAAGCTGTTTCTGGACTTCTTTTTTAGTAATATCTTTGAATGAGTCTAATACTACCACTTCATCGATACAGCCTCGACCATCTCTTGATCTGTAGTATTTTGAATAAGTCTTTTCTCTTCCTTTTTGACAGACTGCAACTGTTTTAAATCCGTATTTCTTTACACCACTTGAAATATCTAATGCGGAATGTCCACCTAATACACCGATAGTTATGTTTTCAAGGTCGTAACTGTTTAGGATATTCTTTATATCCTCCTGATTTATCATGAAAAAACCTTACCAGCTTTTTACTTCTTCTTTGGCCTCTCCCTTTATCAACTTTAGTACTTTGACCATATTTTTAGCTGTATTCTGTGAAGTCTTTATCCCATATTCGTCCTTGTCACAATCTCCAGCATTGTAACCGTGTCCTACACCGCCATAGTGGGAAGTTGTTTCGTCAGCGACAACAATTGAGTTATGTATCAAGAAGAAATTAAAGATCTGTTGCAATGTAGTTTCTTGTCCACCATTTCTAAACCCACCTACAGAAATCCCAGCACCTACCTTGTTTCTAAGTTCAAATTTTCCCCTTAGAGCCCTTGTCCTATCCATAAATGCCTTCATTTGAGCAGAAACCCCGCCCAAATATACCGGTGAGGCAAGTAGTATTCCGTCAGCACCCCTTATCTTTTCATAAAGGGGGGTCATATCATCTTTTTGGATACATGTTCCAGTATCCTTGCATGCTCCACATGCCTTACATGGGGCAATTTTAAGTAAACCAGCGTGTATCAGCTCAGTTTCAACCCCAAGTTCTTTACATGTTTCAAGTGCCTTCTTCAATAGAAATAAAGTGTTCCCCTCTCTTGGAGAGCCACAAATGCCTAATATTTTCATATAATCACTCCATTTTCTTATGATTCTTTATTTATAAAAATGTTTTGTAAGGATCTTATCTAAATTTTTATAAAGATGCATACACATGGAATAACAGTGTTTTCATGGACGAAATAGATGAAATAAGAAAAAAAAAGATGGACGACTTAAAAGAAAGACTATCTGGCGAAAAAAAGAAAAGGGTATTAATTGAAGTTCTCGCTCTTTCTGGATGCTCTCATTGTCCCGCAGCCGCCGAAATGGCCTATAGGGTAGCATCACAATATGATAACGTGGACGTTGCAATCGTTAATGTTGCAACTCCTGAAGGGGAATCAAAAGCAAGAAAACTTGGCGTAATGGGCGTACCGGCAATTGTCATAAATGGAATACTTGCCTTTGTTGGAACCCCTCAAGCAGATATGATAATGCACGATGCGGTCAGAAAAGCTATGTAGATAACTCCTTTATTTTATCTTTTAGCTCTTCTAATATTTCTATGTAGTATTCTTCAAGAATCGGTGAGAATTTATCTGAAAATGTAAAAGGATCACTTATCCCTATTGCACAAAAAAGTATTTCTTTAGGCATCCTGTCAGGTGAAATTTTCATACCCAGTTTTATCATTGTTGAAAAGTTAGTAGAATGGGGGGAAGTCGTCTCAGGTAGAGATAAGACGTTCTCTAGTGTAAGATAAGTTATTTTTCCCACATTATTGGAAATAATAGAATCAATAAATATTGCACTATCATAATCTAAGATTGAATCTAACAGTTCAATTCCAGAAGAATAGAAAACTTCAAATACCATACTTTCTTTATCTTTGAAAAATATTTCTAAATCTTCAACTATTTTGGGGCCTATTCTATCATCTTTAAGGTATGGATTACCAATCCCGAGGACTATTATTTTCTTCATTTTATACTCTAATTGGATTTGGCCCTAATTCTCTTATTCTTTCTGTAAATGATGTCATGACTTCTGAGAATTTCTTTCCCTCAGATGCAGAAATCCAGAATATCTCTAATCTCTCTGGCTCTATGCCCATGTCAGATATTAATTTTTTTAACATTGTAATTCTTTTTAGAGCTTTAAAGTTACCTTGTTGATAATGGCAATCAGCAGGGATATGGCACCCCCCTACGAATACCCCGTCAGCACCTCTAGCAAATGTTTCAAGAATAAATGCGGGATCAACCCTGCCTGAGCACATGAGTCTTATTAATTTGACATTTGGAGGATAACTATATCTTGATGACCCTGCGAGATCAGCACCAGCGTATGTGCACCAGTTGCAGACAAAACCAATAATATTCGGTTCAAAATTTTTCATCAGTCAACACCATAAAATTTTTTTATAAATCCATCCCTTGGAGTTTCAGAAATTGAAGCAATTCTTTCTTTTGGGAGCCCCATAGAGAGCCCTAAAAGTTGGTTATAATAGAAAACAGGTATGCAGAAATCCTCCCCTTTATCCCTCAATCCTTTTTGTCCTAAATCAAACTGAAGGAAGCAGAATGGGCAGGCAGTGACAATACAATCAGGTTCAGAGTATTTAATATTCATTAGTTTCTTTTCTAAGATTTTCAATGTGACATCGGGATTATTCCCTCGCATACCCCCACCTGCACCACAACAAGATAGTTTCTTTGGGTAGTATACACTCTCCATACCCAAAGCTTCAACTAATGCATCAAGTTTGTGAGGCTTTTCGGGATTTTCAGCCATTAAATGGTCTGACGGTCTTAAAAGATGGCATCCATAGTGGACTGCAGCCTTAGCACCGTCTAACTTAACCTTAGTCGATTCTCTAATTTTTTCAACACCTATATGGTCATGAAGTATTTCTACTAAATGGTATACAGAAATTGTTCCTTGATATTTTCTACCAATTTGATTCAGAATAGTATTAACTTTTTCTCTCTTTTCCTGATTGCTTTTTAAAAGTACATTACTATTCTTAAGATAACAGAAACATCCATTGCAGACTGCCATCAGATCTTTATTCATCGATTCAGCTATTGATAAATTTCTTGCACTCTGCACAAGTCCTGATATTTCTTCAACTGACCAGAAAGCCCCTCCAGGTGGGCAGCAACCTGCACCGATCATATCATAAACATTTGCCCCCAAAAGCGGCATTGTTTCCTTAATGGAATTTTCAATATCGGGGTATCTCAAAGGAATAATACATCCAGTATACAAAGCATATTCAGTCACAGGCAATAACTTCATCTCCTTTTGGTTTCCAGTCTTTCTTTATCTTTAGTAGTTTAACAGCATTAGTCAAATTTATTATTTTTTGAATTTCATCAATATACTTCTTATTTGACCCTGCAGTACTAAGTGGTGGGGCCTTAACTTTATCCCTTAACTTTATCCCTTTTTGAACAGTAACAGCATGGCCAAGATGGTATATATTATTAGCTACTTCTATCTGGGCCTCTGGGATGATTCCTTTCTCTGCAGAAATTCTTCTTAGAGCAAATACAACTTCTGTAGGTCCTGCATTTTGGGGGCATCTCTCTAAACACATAAAACAAGTAGTGCATAGCCATATTGCTTTTTTATCCAATATTTGCTCATCAAGACCTAAAAGAACTTGATGCATAGTTCTTTTAATTTTATGATCGGTATCACTTGCAACAGGGCAACCTGAAGCGCACATCCCACACTGGAAGCATTCGTAGACTCTTTCTCCACCGTACTCAATGACCTTATTAACAAGATCCTTGTTCGCATTGTTAAGAACAATTTTCATTTTATTCCCTCCGTAAGAGCCAAAATCTGCATTCTAACTTGTTTACTTGTAAAATGATTTGCTTTAATAGCCCCGGATGGGCATGCTGCACTACAAACACCACATCCCTTACAGAGTGCAATATCTACTTCTATTTTGTCCTCTTCTTCATTAAATTTAATTGCTTTGTAAGTACAAAGAGATTCACAAGCCCTACATCTTGCACATAAATCTTCAATCACCTGGGCAAATAGGGGTTCGATGTCTATTTCTCCCTTTGCCATAAGTGAGGATGCTGCGGAAGCAGCAGCTTTTCCTTGACTTACAGCATCTGGTATTTCTTTAGGACCTTGACACGCACCTGCTATGAATATCCCATCACTATCAGTACTCACAGGTTTAAGTTTTGGATGGATTTCTTTGAAAAATCCAGTTTTATCCGTACTTATATTCAGTAAATTTGCTAGGTTCTTGGAACCTTTAGATGATTCCATTGCAACTGCTAGAACCACAAGATCAGCAACAACGCTAATCTGTTCTCCTAAAGTGTCATCATCGCCTGACACTTCTAACCTGTCCCCAATTGAATCTACCTGGCTTATTCTACCTCTTATGAATTTTACTCCCTTTTCTCTAGCCATCCTATAATATTCTTCATAACCCTTACCAAAACATCTAAGGTCGATGTAATGGATAAATATGTCCATATCTGGGTATTTCTCTTTTAGAAGCCTTGCATGTTTTATAGAGTATGTGCAACATATCCTAGAGCAATAATCATTTGTTTTCTCATCCCTTGATCCTACACATTGAATAAAAGATATTGTGTGGGGTTTTCTACCATCAGAAGGTCTCAAAATTTCTCCCTTTGTTGGTCCAGAGGCACACATCATTCTCTCAAGTTCAAGAGAAGTTATTACATTTGGATGATCATAATCATACTCGGCCTTCCTATTGGGATTAAAAAGGTCATACCCAGTTGTAACAATAATACTTCCAACATCAAATTCCACATATTCATCTTCATTTTTTGAAACATCTATTGCCCCAACTTGGCACCTTTTCTCACACAACTTACATTTAATGCATTTAGTTTTGTCTACAACAGCTTTCATAGGTATGGCTTGCTGAAATTGTATATAGATTGCTTTTCTTTTATCCATGTTACAGTTAAATTCATTATCAACTTTTACAGGGCACACTATACTGCAATCACCACAACCATTGCACTTTTCCCAATCTACAGAAGTTTGTTTTTTCTTAACTACAATATGGTAGTTTCCTATATGCCCTGAAACATTTTCAACTTCTGAATAGGTAAGTAGTTCTACATTTGAATTGTTTGAAACTTCTACCATCATTGGTGCAAGGATACATGCGGAACAATCGTTTGTAGGAAAAGTTTTGTCAAGTTGGGCCATTTTCCCGCCAATACTTGGATTTCTCTCTACAAGGTATACTCTGTACCCGTCTCGGGCCAAATCTAGGGCTGCATTAATTCCAGATATCCCTCCCCCTATAACAAGTACAGATTTTAAAACAGAGAGTTTTCTATCCTCTAAAGACTCTAATTCAGATGCCCTATAGACTCCACTTTTGACTAGATGCTTTGCCTTTTTTGTAGCATTTTCCTTATCTTTAATATGTGGCCAAGAACATTGGTCTCTTATGTTTACTTGTTCATAGAGGTATTTATTTAAATTAGCAGAATTTAATGTTTTTCTAAAAATTTCTTCATGCGTTCTAGGTGAGCAGCATGCGGCGACAACTCTATTAACTCCTTCTTTTTTAATATCTTCCTTTATAATATTCTGTCCTTGTTCTGAACAGAGATACATATGCTCTCGTACAATAGTCACATTTTCTAACGTTTTAGAAAAGTTAACAACTTCTTCGATATTCACACTACTTGCTATATTTGTACCACAGTGGCAAACGTACACACCAATTTTTGGAGAACTACTGGATTCTTTTTTCTTCTTTGATTGAGATTTTGCCATATACTCTCACCCATCAAGATATCTAATTCATTTGATAAATTTAGATTACCCTAAACTGTTGATAAAAAGAGTCAGCTATTTTTATGTCTTTTGGTTTATGATTGAGATTTCTGCAAATAAATTATAAACTAAAAGATTTATCAAGACCCTTAATATTAACCGTAATTATGTCTTGATCAATTACCTTCCCTATAGCATATGAACTGTAGTATTTATTTAAAATCTCAAGCGCTTTATCTTTATCTTCTTTTGAAACTATAACCATAAACCCAGTTCCCATATTAAAAGTCCTGTACATCTCTTCAATTTCTACTCCAGTATCCATAATTTTTTTGAAAAGTGAAGGGGGTTCTGGTAGTTCTAGATCAAATCCCATATCTTTTTTTAATCTTTTAAGATTTAGAAGGCCGCTACCTGTTATATGCGCCATTCCTTTTACTTTTACCTTTTCAATTAGATCCAAAATCTGTTTTACATAAATCCTTGTAGGGATTAAAAGTTCAGAATAGTCTTCTTCGCCTAAGGCTTTCCTTGCAAGTGTTAATCCATTTGAGTGGATTCCTGAAGATTCGATACCTATTACTATATCTCCCGGTACAATATCTTTCCCAGAAATTATTTTATCTTTTTTTACTACTCCAAGACATGTCCCTGCAAGATCAAACCCTTCTCCATCACCTTTAATTATATCTGGAAGAGTAGCAGTTTCCCCGCCAACTATGGGCATATCAGATTGTTTAGCACCTTCTAGTAGTCCTTTTGCTATTTCTTTGAGCATATACTCAGAAGTTTTCTCTAAAGCAATATAATCTACGAAAGCAATAGGGGCTGCGCCATTACATATTACATCATTAACGTTCATAGCAATAACATCAATTCCTACGGTGTCATATTTTTTTAATTTTTGAGCAACAAGAACTTTTGATCCCACCCCGTCAGTAGCAAGTGATAAGGCGTAATCTCCAAATTCTATAAATCCTGAAAAGCTACCTATGTCTCCAATTGCAGCTCCAATCTTTCCTTTTCTAAAATGGAGGGTGTCCTTGATGACCGAGACTAGAGCACTTATAGATTTTTCTTCAACTTTTATGTCTACCCCTGAAGATTTGTAATCCTTGGGAGTTGTCACTTACTTCACTCCTAAAATCCTCATAGCAAGATAGGCAGCATTATCTCCATTATCTATCCCTACACATGCCACTGGAACGCCTTTTGGCATCTGGACTATAGAAAGAAGCGCATCTAATCCATCAAGTTTAGAAGAAACGGGAACGCCTATCACAGGTTTTTTTGTATGTGCTGCAACAACTCCTGGAAGCGCCGCCGCCAAACCTGCTATAGCGATAAAAATATCATATTTGTCCATTTTAGCAAGCTCTGCCACTCTTTCAGGTTCTCTATGGGCAGAAGCAAATTGGACTTCATATTCAACTTTATTCTCATCAAAAACTTTCTTTACTTTGTTTACTATCTGCTCATCGCTCTTTGAGCCAGCAATAATTAGTATCATGTAATAAAGGAGGCATATGCATTAAAAAGATTTTTGTATAAAAAAGTGTTTTGATATAAATTACTCTAAGAAATATTAAATATAAAAAATAAAAGGACTTTTCCTATTAACTTACTAGAAATAACCTTTTACTAAAAAACTCTACTTAATACCTTCTTGGGTTTTTCTTCTGGTAGCATTCCCTACAGTAAACAGGTCTTGTTCCATCTGGCTTGAATGGAACTTCAGTTTCCTGTCCACAAGCTGCACAGGTTGCCTTGTGCATTTCACGAGGAGGTCTGTCGTATCCCCCTCTTCTTTCACCATACATTTTAATTACTCCTTTTGTTTGGCCATTAATGGCCTTAAACTGAGAATGTGCTTTTAGTTTATAAGGTTGATTATTCAAAATAATAAAAAATATTAATTTCTGCCATAAAATAATGTATTTACATACTTTTATTTAAATTTAAATACTAAAAAAGTGTAGTATGCTTTTAGTTAGTCTATTCCTTCTCCAATTTTCTTCCTGAAGCTCTTCCCTACAAATCTGATATAATTGTCAGATATAACTTCATATGCAATTTTACTAGCATCACTATACATATCTGCCAATCCTCCTCCAAGAATAACTCGTCCACCACCTACAGCAACATTTCCTGTTTGGGTAATGAAGGTACCTGCGTGCCTGTGGAATGAATTATCTGGAACTTCAGTAGAATAGTCTATTACTTGTCCTGTAAGATGTTTTCCAGGATATCCAGGAGGCATCTGGGAAGCTTCAAATCCGCAACCCTTAAACCATGGGAAACTGCCGCTGACTGTAAATACTCCTACACAAACTTTATCTTTAAACTTGACATCTAGATCATCAAGTTTCCCTTCATAGCTTTTTTTTGCTATGTCATAAAGCGATGTCTCAATTGTTGGCCATCTTCCCTCTGCTTCAGGTGACCCATCTCTACCATTAATTTCAAACACATAAAAATTGTAATTATTATTTTCTTTTAATGCGCATAATCCAAAGTAGATTATTCCATTAAATGCTATCTTTTCCTCTTCTAAAAGATTTGTTAAAAATGGAACTACTATTGTGTCCTCGATTTTCGTAACAAGATCCCCTCTATCTTTCAAAAGAGGGTGTGGCGCCACAACACCCATTCCACCAGTAATGTAGTTTACCATTTCACCTGGGTGACCCATTCTTTTGTTAAACCTATCAATCAAAAATGTGTCTTCCGTATCGAACCTTTCTGGAAAATCTTTAGCGCTCCCCAAGTATTTTACCTGACCTTCATGCACTGCATAGAAGACCATTACTTCTTCCCCATAGAGTCTTTCTTCTATAGTGAGTTTATCCACAGGGGAGCAGATTACGCCTGATACCATAAAGTCATCAACAGCACTCAAAGCCTCTTCAAGGGTATTACAAACTCTTGACCCTTTACCATCAAGCAAATATGGGTATTTTACTACATACTTTTTTCCATTTTTACCAAAATTATCCTTTAGAAATGTTTTAGCAGATTCAGGATCATAGAAATTTTGAAATGTAGGGCATGGTATACCCCACTTTTTCATAAGGTCATTTGTGTTACACTTATCTGCCTCAACTATCATAGCCTTTGAAGTTGGACCCCAACAAGCTATTCCTTTTTTTTCACAGCTTTCCTTTAATCCAAGTGATAAGTATTTTTCTTGTCCTCCAATCACCATATCAATATTATTTTCAGAAATATAAGAAATAATATCGCTAATGTCATCAAGTCTTTTTATCCTGCCATTATTTTCTTGAATCTCTTGCTTATAATCATTAAAAAATTGTTTTACATCATCAAAATTTTTTATCTTGACTCTATCGTTTCCTATGGGCCAAATACATTTTTTTTCAAATGCTCCACCAAGATTTCCAGGGAGCACATGCACTTCTGATACCTTTTTTGACCTTGTAATTGATTCTGCCAAGGCCCATTCCCTTGCCCCTCCGCCAACAACTGCCCAAACTTCGCCCATAATATCACTACCCTAAGTATCTACCTTTCTTTCACATTCTCTTGTTTTTGTAAGACATTTCATAGTTTCTTCAGGTATATGAGTTGGATAATCTCCATTTAAACAAGCAAGGCATAAGTCTTCTTTTTTAAGGCCAATAGCTCTTACTAGTCCTTTGATAGTTTGGTATGTAACAGAATCTGCACCAATTCTTTCTGCAACCTCATCAGTGTTTCTTGCAGCAATTAGTTCATTTTCTGTGGGCATATCTATACCATAATAACATGGATGTTTAATTGGTGGGCACGTTGATATCATGTGTACTTCTTTGGCCCCATTATTCCTTAACATAGTCACTATTCTTTTACTTGTCGTTCCTCTAACTATACTGTCATCAACTAGGATTACCTTCTTCCCTCTAATTTCACCTTTGATTACGTTAAGTTTGTCTCTAACAGCCACATCTCTTGAAACTTGAGTGGGCATAATGAAAGTTCTGCCAATGTACCTGTTTTTTATCAAACCTTCTCTCTGCTTAATTCCATATTTTTCAGAAAATCCTAAAGCAGCAGTTCTTGCAGTATCTGGTACAGGTATTACTACATCTCCCTCTCCTTCAAACTCTATATTTCTCCCAAGTTCTATCCTAGCTTCATAGACGCTCTTTCCTTCAATAACAGAATCAGGTCTTGAAAAGTAAACCCATTCGAACATGCAGTGAGCCCTGCCTTTTGGGCATAGTACTCTCTTTTCAACTTTGTTGTCTTCAACAACTATAGCTTCTCCTGGAAGCAAATCCCTTACAAGTGAATAGTCATTCACGTCAAGTCCAACACTCTCTGAGGCAAAAGAAAATGCAGTTTCATTCAAATTAGTTTTCTCACCAAATACTAAGGGTCTGTTACCATATGGATCTCTGAACGCTATGAGTTTTTTGGGCAAAAGCATCACTGCAGCATAGCTACCATCAATTCGTTCCATAGTTCCTTGAATGGCCTCAAATGTATCATTTTTAATTAACGCTTCTGAAAGGATATTTATCATGACTTCTGTATCAGACTTTGAATGAATGCATCTATTTCTATCTTCAAGTTCTCTCTTTAACTCTTGATAATTGGTAATATTTCCATTATGTGCGAGACCTATTCCATATGGATAGCTCAAAAAGAAAGGCTGAGCTTCACATAGAGTATTCGTCCCTGCTGTTGGATACCTCACATGGCCTATAGCTTTGGATCCTTCAAGCTTTGCTAACTCCTCTTTATTGAATACATTCAAGACAAGACCTTTTTCTTTTTTCTGATGCACTATCCCATCAAAAGATAGTATTCCGGCTGAATCTTGTCCCCTGTGCTGAATAGCCAAAAGCCCTCTGTAGCACTCATATGCAGAATTGTTTGATGAAGTACCTAGTATACCGCACATTTTTATTTTTCCTCTATATATTTTAAGACTGATTCAAAGACTTTCATACCAGAGATACCATTTTTATTCTTATCAAAATAAGCTCTTTCAGGATGAGGCATCATTCCAAAAACATTTCCCGCCTCGTTGCAAATACCTGCTATATTATGTGCAGAGCCATTAGGGTTCCAGGGGTATCCTGCGTATTCTCCTTCTTTATCGACGTATCTAAATACAACTTGATCATTTTCAAATAACCTGTCAAAATACTCTTTCTCCTTTTCTCTTGGCAACAATAGTTTTCCCTCCCCATGAGCAGAAGGTACTAACATTATCTCCCCTTTAGGTATATTTCTAGTGAAAACACACTTGCCTTTGTTTTCATGTTTTAGCAATGTTGGTCTGCATTCAAATCTAGCTGAATTGTTTAAAAAGAGACAGGCATCAGGATAATCCATTCTTTTAAATCCTGGTAAAACTCCAAGCTCAACTAGAACTTGGAATCCATTACATATACCGCCTACTGGCCATCCTTCATCTATAAACTTATGAAGGTCATTTGCCATCTTTGCCCTAATCCTTGAAGCAAAGATTGCCCCAGCCCTTACATAATCCCCTGCAGAAAAGCCTCCTGGAATCATAAGGCAGTTGTAGTCAAATATATCTTTGAGGTCCTTCAAATGAACGAGTTCAGGAGATGCCCCTAATCTTTTGAAAGCATAGTACATTTCATCTTCATTGTTTGTTCCCTCTATTCTTAAAACACAAACTTTTATCTCAGACCTGTCCATTGAATCACCCCATATGCTCCCAAATAGCATTCTTCCATTTCTCTCTTAATTTCTCAATTGGTACATCTATGATTTTAGATTCATTCTGCCTTATCTCTAATTTTTTTCCGGAGACTTTTCCAATTTTCATAAAAGGTACATTATTTTCGTTAAACAGAGATTCAAAGGCTTTCTCGTCTTTTACTTCAACTACCCACCGAGTGTTTGATTCTGAAAATATGAATTCATCTGCCCGCATTTCTTTTAATATTGGTAGATCTATCAAAACACCGTAATCACTACCGAATGCCATTTCTGCAATTGCAACTGCAAGGCCACCTTCACTCAAATCATGGCAGCTAGTTACAATGTCTTTTTCCATAGAGCTAAGGAGAGTATTTGAATAATTAATTAAGTTTTGAGGATCCATTTTAGGTGCAATACCTCCGCTAATACCTATAATCCTATAGTACAAAGAACCTCCAAACTCTCTTTCAGTTTTTCCAATAAGATAAATGGTATTTCCTTCTTTTTTGAAGTTTGAACTTACTTTTTTTTCAACATCATCTATGATGCCAATACCTACAATAGTTGGTGTTGGAGGGCAGCTTCCAATCATGCTTTCATTGTAAAGACTTACATTACCTGATGAAAATGATATTTTGAGATCTTTTGTTGCAAAGTTTAAGCCCATAACAGCCTGATAAAAATCTCCAAATCGTTCAGGCTTTTCAGGATTTCCAAAGTTCAGACAATCTGCTAAAGAGTGAGGTCTGCCACCAACTGCAACAATATTCCTGTAGATTTCGTCTATTGCGGACGCAGCTCCCCAGTAGGGATCATATTCTAGTAAAAATGGATTAACTGCAGTTGAAATTACAAGTCCTTTGTTAAGTTCTTCTACGGGCTTTATAATTGCAGAATCTTGGGGGGAGAAGTTTACAACGTCTCCATACAACGGAGTAAGTGAAGTTGATCCTCTAACAGTATGATCATATTGAAGAATAACCCAATCCTTTGAAGCTATGTTTGGATCTGAAAGCATTTTAATTAGTATATCGTTTGTATCTTTTGGTGCTTGAGTTTGAATATCTTTTTGGTCTCTTTTGACTAACTTGACATCTCTAGCATAAACAGGACCACCAGTCAAAAATTCTGAATCCATATCAAATATCTTTTCTTCCTCGTAATAAACTAAAACTCTTTTTTCAGAAATAGTTTCACCTATAATCGCAGCATCAACGTCCCATTTATCAAAAATGTCAAGAACTGCCTGGAGATTTTCTTTAGAAACTGCAAGCATCATTCTTTCTTGAGATTCTGATACCCATATTTCCCAAGGCTTCATTCCTTTTTCTTTCAATAATACTTTTTCTAAATTGACCTTTGCTCCGAACCCACCTGCGTGTGCCATTTCTCCCACTACACAAGAAAGCCCTCCACCACCTAAATCCTTCATACCATTCAGAAGCTTTTTTGTATTAGCTTCAAGGCAGGCATGGATTAAAGGCTCTTTTGTTATAGGATCCCCTACTTGAACGGCTGAACGTGAAGATGTTTCAGACTCTTCATCAAGTTCTGCAGAAGCAAAGTTAACCCCGTGGATTCCATCTCTTCCAGTTCTTCCACCAACCATGACAAAGATATCTCCAAGTTCTTTTACCCTACTGTGAATTATGTCATCTTTTTTTATGATACCTACACACCCGACATTTACAAGACAGTTGCCCGTATACCCTGGATGGAAGTAAACACAGCCAGATACAGTAGGGATGCCCACTCTATTTCCGTAATCTCTAATTCCTGCTACCACTCCTCTAAAAATGAATTCGGGATGTTTTACTCCTTTTGGCAATTGTTCATAAGGCAAATCTAGCGGTCCAAAAAATATTGGGTCTATTAGTGCAACAGGTTGTGCCCCCATACAAACAACATCTCTAAGGATACCCCCAATTCCAGTAGCTGCACCCCCATATGGCTCAACAGCTGATGGATGATTGTGACTTTCCAAAGCTAAAACATACGCATAATCTTTATCAAATTCAACTACGCCTGCATCTTCTTTAATCACAAATATATTCTGAGGCGCCTCAATATTAAAGATATATTTTTTCAATAAACTTTTTGATGATTTGTAACAACAGTGTTCTGACCAAGCCTGACCTATTGCCTGTATTTCAATGTCTGTTGGATTTCTACCTTGTTCTCTAAAGTAATTTTTAACTGACTTCATTTCATCTAGAGAAAGACCTATCCCTATTTTCCTACTTATCTCTAGAAGTTTTTCATCAGGTAAGTCAAGATTAATTTCAAAAACATTTTGTTTGCCACTCATTATATCATTTCCACTTCATAATCGTGGATTACAGGATTAATCAGAAGTTTTTTGCACATCATATCAACATCTTCTCTGATCTTCTTTTCGTCCTTTCCACTTATTTCAATGACGTAGCTTCTTTTCACTTCAACATTTTGGACCTCATCAAAACCAAGCAATTTCAGGGATTTTTTGATATTAAGACCCTCTGGGTCTGTAATTCCTTCTTTTAATCCAACTTTAATTTCAACCTTCAAATCAATCACCTAAATTTTTCACCGGTAATTCTTTCATACATATTAATGTAAAGATCCGATACTTGCTTAATCATACTATCAGGTAATGCAGGAATATCTGGTTCTGATTGACCTTTTTCTCTGGCATTATACAACTCTTTTTTATATCCTGTTTTAATGTAATGCTGTCTTACAAACTCCTTTGACAACTCTACCATTTGACCCTGCTCATAGAGTTTTTTATCCCAGAATCTGTCTTCATCAGCAGTTCCAAATACATCAATAAACATTAGAGTTCTATCTTCATTCATTCCAAATTCCTTTTTTCCATCAACATGGATTAAGCCACCCTTCTCAACGATCTTTGACATATTTGAATCCATCTTAATTATTGTTTCAAGGATATTCTGGTATTCTTCTTCATTAAGGCCCGATATGCTTAGAGCTTCCTTCTTTTCTAATGGCCTATCAACTGGCTCAAGCTTTGTAGATGTTTCAATAAAAGGTTCAGGTATCTTTTCTCCATACTCAACTGTTTTTTTGCCGAATCCAAGTTCCTTTGGGTCTATCTTGCCCTTTTCAATTCTATCATGAAGAGAGCCTGCAACGTAATGCCTACAGATAAATTCTAAGGGTATAAGGTAATTTTTTGTATTGTGATCAATTTTATTGTAATCATAAATTATATTAACTTTCTTTACAAGCATCTTGTTCTTGTCAGTCATCTTTATGAAGTGAGTCAAGAATCCTAAATTTTCTGCTTCTTTAAGCCAAAAAGTTCCTTCTCTGCAAAGGGTCTCCCCTTTGAAAGGAATTTTAGAGGGGATTATTTTATCAAAGACAGAGATTCTGTCAGTAAACTCAAATTCAATCTCTTTGTCAGAAACATCATAAACTCTCTTAACTTTTCCTTCTCTTGAAAATCCAGAAGAGGTATTACTTGGGCTGCTCATATTAGAATTTATTATATCTGATATTTAAATATATTTATCTTAAAATTTAGTTACAATTGTCTTTTTCATTTAGTTAATTAATAAGTTAGATTTTTGCACTTACTTAGTAAAAACTTTAATTAGTATGGGATGACTCATCTTTAAATAATTGTAAAAATAATTCAAATCATGGCGGACAAAAAATTAAGTCATAAAATTCTAATTAGAGGGATTCTTAGCTATGGATTTATCCTAGCCATCACATTTATTTCTGCTGGCAGTTTGAATTATTGGCAAGGCTGGGTTTATAATGGATTAAATATTTTCTTTGTTTCATTCACTTACTATGTTTTGTCAGATAATACTGAACTGATTAAAGAAAGATTAAAACCCGGCGAGGGAATGAAAAGTTGGGACAAAATATATTTTTTGATAACTTCTCCCTTTTATTTTGTGATGATTATACTATCTGCCATAGATGTAGGTCGTTTAGGCTGGGTTCCAAAACTACCTTTATTTGGAGTAATAATTGGAATAGTTCTTTACATAATAGGGCAATCTATATTCTTATGGTCAAAGAAAGCTAATAGATTTTTTTCTACTGTTGTTAGAATACAAAAAGAGAGAGATCATAAAGTCTGTAAAGGTGGGCCTTATCGTTATGTGCGGCATCCTGGGTATGTTGGAGGAATACTATACACATTTGCGACACCTCTAGTATTGGGATCTTTCTGGGGCATCTCAATCAATTTATTTACGGTTTTACCTTTAATTGTAAGAACTTATCTGGAAGATAAAACATTACAGAAAGAGTTAGATGGATACCTTGAGTACACAAAAGAAGTCAAGTATAGCTTAATTCCTAAAATATGGTAATTAGTGATTGAAGTACCTCATACCAGTAAATATCATAGATATTCCAAACTGATTTGACGTTTCTATTACTTCTTTGTCTCTTATTGACCCACCGGACTGTATAATGTATTTTATGTTATGTTCTGCAGCTACTCTAACGGTATCATCGAATGGGAAGAAGGCATCTGAAACAAGAACACATTCTGAAATTTTTTCTTTGAAAAAGTCCTCTTTGGGAATATTTGGCTTTTCTTCATTCCACATGTTTTCTAAATTTTCATACATTTTTGGTATTGCAAGTTTTCTTAGAGAGTCCACTCTATTTGGCTGCCCGACTCCACTACCCAATACTTTAAACTGGCCTTTTTCATACTCCATTCCTAAAACGATCGAGTTTGATTTCGTATACTTTGTTGCTATAATTGTAAAAAGCCCAAGCTCTTTTTTACCCTCTGGGAAATTCTCTTTTGTAACACATTCCCACTTTTCATAGAGCCCTTTCGGCCTGTCCTGTTCGATGACCCCTCCAATCAAGAATTTGTATACTTTGTCTTCAGAAGTGAAAAGTTTGCCCGTTTCTAGGATCCTCAAATCTTTACTCTTATTCTTCAAAAAATCTAATGCATCATCATCAAAAGAAGGAGCGATTATAACTTCAACAAATTTACCTTTGAGAAAAGAAGCAGTTTCGAGATCAACTTTTTTCGTCAATGCAATTATGCTGCCATAGGCAGATACTCTGTCCCCATCCCATGCATTTTTTAATGCATCAAAGAGGGCCTTACCTGTCGCGATTCCACACGGGTTAAGATGTTTAACAATTACTGCAGCATTATAATGAGAAAGCTCCTTTGCTGCATTAAGTGCTGCTTCAATGTCCAAATAATTATTATATGAAAGAGCTTTACCATGCAGCTGTTTCATGTTTGAAGCAGAAGGCTCAAGGGTATCTTTTTTGAAGAAAGATGCCTTTTGGTGCCAGTTTTCACCATATCTTAGAGCTTTACCAGAATTAAATGAAAGTCTTAGTTTTTTATTCTCGGTCAGCGATCCTGAAAGATATGAATCAATTGCACTATCATAGTCCGCCGTGTGGGAAAAAGCCTTGACACATAATTTTTTCCTCGTTTCGTAAGAAGTATTTCCTTTTTCTAATAACTCTTTAGTTACAATATGATAATCTAGAGGATCAACAATAACAGTAACATATTTGAAATTTTTAGCTGCTGCCCTTAGTAGAGTTACCCCTCCAATATCAATATTTTCGATAGCGTCTTCAAGGGATGGATTTTTTGCTACAGTTTCTTGAAATTGATAAAGATTACAAACAACTATATCTATAGGTTTAATACCCTCTGAGATTATCTCATTTTCATGTCCTTTATCGTCTCGGATATATAGAATTCCACCATGAATATTTGGGTGAAGAGTTTTTACTCTGCCTCCTATCATTTCTTTAAATCCTGTTATTTTCTCAATAGGTGTAACATTTATTCCATTATCTAAAAGATATTTTAAAGTTCCACCTGTCGATACAATTTCAAAACCTAAATTTGACAGAGTCTTAGCAAATTTTTCAAGACCTTTCTTGTCAGTAACGCTAATTAATGCTCTCTTTTCCATCACTTTGGCACGTTCGGAAAGTTAATTTATATAATTTTCTCTTAAGCTTACAGAAAGTTTTAAGTATTATTAGTTAAGTTAATACTCAATGGCTGCAACAGATTATACAATTGCGACTCTTGGGAGTCACTCTGCCCTTCAAATTCTAAAGGGCGCTAAAGATGAAGGATTTAAGACTTTATGTATTGCAAAAAAAGGTTCAGAAAAAGTCTACAGAAGTTTTGGTGTAGCCGATGAAATTATTTCTGTTAATCATTTCAAAGAACTTTTCGATCTGCAAGATGAGCTTACAAAAAGAAATACTATTTTGATTCCTCATGGATCTTTTATAGCTTACATGAAAATAGAGGATTTTAAAGATTTGAAGGTAATGTATTTTGGTAACAAAGACGTTTTGGAATGGGAATCTGCAAGAGATCTTGAAAGAAAATGGTTAACCGATGCAAATATAAAAATACCAAGAATCTTTGACAGGCCAGAGGATATTGATAGGCCAGTCATTGTTAAATTCTACGGTGCAAAGGGTGGGATGGGATACTTCCTTGCTAAAGACACTGAAGATTTCTACGAGAAGATTGCCGATCATATCAATGAGAAATATGTAATTCAAGAATATATAATTGGAGTTCCAGCGTATTTCCATTATTTTTACAGCCTATTAACTAATGAGTTAGAGATAATGAGTTTTGATAAAAGATATGAAAGCAACGTTGATTCTATAGGAAGGATATCTGCAAGAGACCAGTTTGCTTTAAAGAAAATTGATCCAAGTTACGTTGTTGTTGGGAATATACCAATAACTGTTAGAGAGTCATTACTTCCTGAGATATTTGGAATGGGTGAGAGGGTAGTAGAAAAATCTAAGGAGTTAATTTCGGAGAGGGGATTATTTGGTCCTTTTTGTCTTGAAGGAGTAATTACCCCTGAAGCCGAAATATACATTTTTGAAATATCCGCTAGAATAGTTGCAGGCACAAATCTTTTCGAGCCTTATTCGCCTTACACATATATCAAATATGGGAAGCCTATGTCTACCGGAAGAAGAATCGCATTAGAAATAAAAAATGCTATAAACAGTGGCAGACTTTTAGACATTGTTTGTTAAAGGCCTGTTGGTATATCTATAAATTCTGTTTTAATTTTATACTTATCTTCAATGTTTTTTCCTAAAGCCATTACGCCAAGTTTTTCTGTTGCATAGTGCCCAGCAAATATTAGATTAATCCCTGCCTCTTTTGCAATATGATAGATGGTATGTGAAGGCTCGCCGGTAATAAATAGATCAATCTCTTCCTTTATGCAATCCTCAAATGCAGAACCCCCACCCCCGCTTACTATTCCAACAGATTTTATTTTATCAGGACCAAAGTTGAAAGACTCAATCTTAGCAGGCAGTGCTCTTTCTAGGGTTTTAGATATCTCCTTAACACTCTTCATTTTTTCATATTTTCCTTTGAATCCTATCTTTAAACCATGGTACGCTCCAAAAGGTTCAGGATCTGAGAGATTTAATATTTTTATGAGTCCTATATTATTCCCAACTTCAGGGTGCATGTCAAGTGGAAGGTGTGCCGCGTATAGAGAAATACCGTTTTCTAAAAGATAAGAGATTCTTTCTTTTACAAGGCCCCTTATACTTTTCAATCCTCCCCAAATAAGTCCATGATGGACCAATATGAGGTCTGCTTTTCTTTTTGAAGCCTCTTTGAATATTTCAAGAGAACTATCAACGCCAAGACATACTTTCTTTACCTCTTTTTTTCCTTCTATCTGTAGTCCATTTATTGAAACGTCTGATATTTCAGTTACCCTAAGATAATCGTCCATATAACTAATGAGCTCATAAAGTTCCATGTAGTCTAATTTGAAAAGGCATTTAAATAACTTATACTTAGCCCTAATTGCATGGATGTAGAACTCATATGGGATCTTGACTCCTTCATAAAAAGACTCGATACACTTAGAGAAAAAGGAGTAGTCTTTGGAATATACAAAAATAATCTTTATGTTGAGGAGCTATCAGCATTGAAGGAGCTTGAAAAGGAAAGAAAAGAGCCTCTTTTAATTTCCGAAGACAATGAAGATAACTATTATGAAAAGGTCAAAATCTGTAAGATGATCCTTCTTGACATTAAAAACGGAGGATCGTTCTATGAAAAACTGATAAAGACAATTCCAGGAATATCCCACATAAAATATCAGTATATCAAGAGAATAGATTTTGATGAAGATAATAATCATTTCTATATTAAAACTAAAGATGAAAAAAAATTCGTACTTGAAGAAGAGGATCTTTTATTAGTATATGATAAATTCTATCGATCCCCTGACCTATTTGACTTTGAAACAATCTACTATGGAGATAAGATATTTTCCTGCCATAAATACTCTGACGTTGAATGCTCTAAAGTTTTTGAAGTTAAGGAAGAGTCCTAGTTTCATCTTCTATCCAATTTAGATATTTATTAAATCCCTTTTTTATATCAAAAGCTATTATTTCTGGAATCTCGTAAGGATGATTCTTTCTGATTAGATTCTCTAACTGACTATACTTATCTTCAGTTGTCTTAATTAACAATAATATCTCATTTGAACTTTCTATTGATCCGTTCCACCAATAATTACTTTTTACATTAGAAACTATATTTACGCAAGCAGCAACTCTGTTTTCTAATAAGATCATTGATAAATTCTTAGCTACATCTTCATTCGGAACTGTTGATATTGCAATAAATGCCATAGTGTATAGTTGACTTAATCACTTAAATTAATTTGTATACTAATTACATTATTCTAAAATATCGTAATTAAAACCTTACACCAAAAAACTATTTAAAATAACTTACTTCTTTCTGGTTGTGGGAGAATTCAAACTTTTTTCTGATTTTAATCCAAATGGTGACCAACCTCAAGCTATAATTCAGCTAAATGATGGATTAAAGAAAGAGTATAAGTATCAGACACTTCTCGGAGTAACTGGCTCAGGGAAAACATTTACAATAGCTAATATTATTGAGAAATTTAAACGGCCAGCACTTGTTATCTCTCCAAATAAAACATTAGCGGCTCAACTTTATTCTGAATTCAAAGCATTTTTCCCAAATAATGCCGTTGAATATTTTGTCAGCTATTATGATTATTACCAGCCAGAGGCGTATTTACCGCATATAGACACTTATATTGAAAAGGACGTTTCTATAAATGACGAATTAACAAGAATGAGGCACTCTGCAACAGCTTCACTTCTTTCAAGAAGTGACTGTATAATTGTAGCAAGTGTTTCATGCATCTACGGTCTTGGATCTCCTGAAACTTATAAAGAAATGGGAACTTTCATAAGAAAAAATGAACAGATTGATAGGGACGATTTCTTAAGAAAACTTGTATCAATGCAATATGAGAGAGACGATTCAGATTTTAAAAGTGGAACATTCAGGGCAAGAGGGGATGTAGTAGAAATCTTTCCTCTATTCACGGACTATATAGTTAGAGTTGAATTCTTTGGAGATGAAATAACAAATATCAGAAAGATTCATCCAATTAATTTTTCAAACATGGGTGAAATTGATAATATCTACATCTATCCCGCTAGTCACTATCTAATCCCTGAAGAAACTCTAGGCAAAGTAATAACTGAAATACAAAATGAACTTGAAGTAGTGTTGGCCGATTTAAATTCTAAAGGTAAATTTATAGAGGCACATCGAATTGAAACAAGAACTAAGTATGACATAGAGATGATGCAGGAAATGGGGTACTGCAAGGGTATCGAAAATTATTCTCGTTATTTTTCTGGAAGAAAGGCAGGAGAAAAACCTGACACATTAATCAACTATTTCCCAAAGGATTTTCTTTTGATAATAGATGAATCGCATATTACAGTTCCGCAGATTAGGGGGATGTATGAAGGGGATAGGTCAAGAAAAGAAACACTTGTCAACTATGGATTTAGACTTCCTTCTGCACTTGATAATAGACCTTTAAAATACAATGAATTTGAAACTCTTTTGAATCAAGTTATATTTGTTTCTGCAACTCCCGCTAACTATGAATTGAGCATATCCGATAATGTTGTAGAGCAAATTGTAAGGCCAACTGGTTTAATAGATCCCGTTATAATTATTAAAAAAAGAGAAGGGCAGATTGACGATCTTGTTTCTGAAGTTAAAAAGAGAATTCAAAATAGCGAAAGAACATTAGTGTTAACTCTTACAAAAAGGATGGCCGAAGATCTTACAGATTATCTCTTAGAGTTAGGTATCAATGCAAGATATTTGCACTCTGAAATTGATACTTTAGAGAGGGTAAAACTATTGCAAGAACTTAGAGCAGGATCCTATGATTGTCTAGTAGGTATTAATCTACTAAGAGAAGGCCTTGACCTGCCCGAAGTATCTTTGATTGCAATTCTAGATGCAGACAAAGAAGGTTACCTTAGATCTTCAACTTCCTTGATCCAGATTATGGGAAGAGTTGCAAGGAATGTATCGGGAACCGTAATAATGTATGCTGATAAGGTCACATCCTCAATGAAAAATGCAATTGATGAGACTGAAAGAAGAAGAAAAATACAGACGGAATATAATATCAAAAATAATATAATCCCACAAACAATAAAGAAAAGAATCGATATCCTTGAAAAAGAACAGGAAGATTACAAAATGCCAAAAGTTGAAGATCCAGATGAATATTTGGCATATCTTCATGATGAAATGATAAAGGCAGCAAATAATTTGGATTTCGAAAAAGCTGCATATTTGAGGGACAGAATAAAGGAACTTTCAATAATATTGGATTAATTATTTAAAGGATTGCTTCCAAAAGTTTTAGGTGGTAGCGTGATAATCACAACTACGGACTTTATACCAGGTAGAGAAATTGAAAAGGTAATTGGAGTAGTATCTGGTAACTCAATTAGAGCAAAACACATTGGTAAAGACATCGTTGCTGGACTTAGGACAGTTGTTGGTGGAGAAATCACAGAATACACGGAAATGCTTTCAGAATCTAGAAGAGAAGCACTACAAAGAATGATGGAAGACGCACAAAGTGTAGGTGCAGATGCAGTAATTAACATAAGGTATTCGACAAGTGCTGTAATGACAGGGGCCGCTGAGATGCTAGCTTACGGAACTGCAGTAAAATTGAAATAACGGTAAACTTATATATGATAAATTTTTCAAAAAATTGAGGTTATCAAAATGCCAAAGGTAACAGTAAGCGATGAATGTACAGGATGTGGAATTTGCGTATCAACATGTCCAGTAGGAGTATTTGAAATACAAGGGGACGTAGCAGTAGTAATTAACGAAAATGATTGTATTGCATGTCTCCTATGTGTTAACGAATGCGCAGTGAATGCAATAACAGTAGAGGAGGATTAGTAATGTCAGACGAAAATATCGTGTTTGTCGGTAGTAAACCTGTAATGAACTATGTTTTAGCTGTTGTAACACAGCTTAACAAAAAAGAAACAGAAAATGTAGTAATAAAAGCAAGAGGCAGAGCCATTTCAAGAGCAGTCGATGTTGCGGAAATAGTCAGAAACAAATTTGTAAACGACGTTAACGTACAAAAAATAACTACATCAACAGAAACAATAACAAGAGACGACAATTCAAATGCCAACGTTTCTGCAATTGAGATAACTCTTAAAAGATAAGATAAAAAATTTTTATTATTTTTTAATTTAATTCTAATGTTATTATCTGAATATCCTGTTTATTACTTCCAAAGATATATCGTAGGTCTTATCATAGTTCTTACCAAACTTTTGTCCGGCTTTTGATTGGTCTATCTCCATTACATCCGCGCCCACAATTTCTATATTTTTCTCTTTGGCATACTTGTTTACTCCATCTAGAATTCTATAGATTTCTGATTCCTCAAGTCCAAGATAATCAAGGAATCTAGCCCCGGTCAAAGCCTGCCTTGAACCTATATCTATATCTACTGAAACGTAGATGTAAGGCGTCTTAATTTTTTCAAAGACCTTCTTGAGTGCCATCTCGAAATTAGCCTTCAGTTTATTTTTTGGTAAGATAGTGACGCCATCATCTTCAAATTTTTTATAGAATTCATAGTATTCTCTGATTCTTGGATCTCTTGCATCTTTTGCAGCATTTGGGGGGTAATCTGAAACACCCAAAACGAAGAGATTCTTGGGGAGTATCTTTTTTTCTTTTAGAAGGAAATAAAGGAACGAATCTGCATTGAAGCTATCAACTCTATTATATAAATAAGGGTCATCTTTTGAGAATTTAGTATTTGGATTAAATTCAATATCATGCTGTATTAGTTTTAATCTCTGGGTGGGCACTATTCCGTCAAAATGACTATCAAGCATCACTACTGAGATATTTCCTTTTCCATACTTTTCTGCTAATGCCTCTATACACCCACCAGTACCGGAATGATCAACACCTACCATTAGAGGAATATCAGGGAATACATTTTCTTTGACAAATTCTTTCACCTTAGAAGCGTATTCTCTGCAACCATCTGAATCTATGAAGGCTACAAGATTGCCAACATCTACCATGAAAAGATCTTCTTTCTTAGGATTTGGGACTAACCATGGTTCAACTTGAACTTTCCCAATTTTTGTAAATTTAATTTCGTTTGTATCTTTTAGCTTTTCAGATACAATTTCGTAAGGATCCTTAACCTCCATACCGGTACTAGATAATTTATTGAATATTGATTCGTCTCTTTCATCTGGGTCTAAGTTTAAACCAAATACCTTAATATTCTTCATTTATTCACAAAGACATTTTTTATAATCTCCTTTTAACCTTTACTCCAAAGACTTAAATATTTAGAACACTTAATAAAATTGTTAATGTAGGTGTTTGGATGCTTGATGTACCCCTATCTAAGGTTATAAAACGAGATATAATCCTCATGAAACCTAAAGACACTGTTTCAAATGCAGCCAGAGAAATGACTAAAGACAACTCTAATGCTGTCGTAGTGGTAGATGATGGTGAACCCGTTGGGATAGTTTCTGAAAGAGATATATTAAGAGAAGTTGTCTCAAAAAAGAGAAAACCAACTGAAGTAACTTTAGAATCAATAATGACTTCGCCAGTTGTTACCATAAGCAGTGGCAAAATGATAAGAGATGCCTCAGAATTAATAACCCAAGAAAAAATTAGAAATTTGGTAGTAATGGACGAAGGGATACCTGTGGCAATAATCACGCCAAAAGATATATTGTCCTTATCTTTTGAGGAATGGAGATTCGAACCTGATGATAGTGCAATAGCAACCCCTCCCCCAGAAGGAGGGATTTGTGAAATCTGTGGTACCTATACATCCGCATTAAAACTTGTCAATGGACAGTTCGTTTGTGACGATTGCAAGGAAATCATGGAAGAAGAATATTAATCCATATTTTGGTGTAGGTGATAAAACGATTTCCTTTGCCAGAATAGGAGTAAAAAACTTATTTTGTTATTTTATGATTTATTATTATTTTAATAACTGAAGGTGGTGGTTTAATGGAAGTAAGAGAAATTATGAAACGCCCAATAAAAGTAGATAAAGACAGAAAACTATCAGACGCAATAAAATTAATGGACAAAAATGGAGTTTTAAGACTTCCAGTAATAAACGATGGAAAATTAATGGGGGTATTGACTGCAAGCAATATAATTGAAAAGATTGGAGATGCCAGAAGTCTAAATTTAGATGTATCAGTATTCCACATATCCTCGTCTATAACTAAAAATCCTTACACAATATCTGCAGATGAAAATGCAAAAAAAGCACTTGAATTTTTTAGAAGCGACTATATCTCTATACTACCGGTAGTTGAAGGAGAAGAGCTAGTTGGAATGATTACAAGAAGGCATATGATTCCTCTAGTTGAATCAAAAGGTACAATTGGAGACGCGATGACTAGAAAGTTCAGTACATTGTCTTGGGGAGATAGAGTAATTCATGCCAGAAAACAGTATTTAGAGGAGGGAATAAGATACTTTGCAATCAAATCTCATAATAATTACATGGGTTTAATATCCGTGAAGGATCTACTCTTTGGCCTTTATAAGTTTAGGAAGAATATTAATGCAAAACACCACCCAGAAACACTAATAAAGGAGTTTAAAGTTGAAGAAATCCTAACAAGAGAGCCTGAGTTACTTGACTACACCACACCTCTTGAAACCCTAAGAAAACAAATATCCAAAAAGACTCAATTTGCATATCCAGTTTCAAACTCTACCAAAGACATCGCTGGATTCATAGGGCATCATGAGATCCTATTAAACAGTGAACTCAGTGCATGATTTTGCAATAATTTTTAATATCTTATTACCTTTGAGTATATAATGAGAGACACTATGTCTCAAGTTCCAATGAAGTCGTGTATCACACGATAAACGAATTCAAAGGACCGTCATGAGAGCACAGGCA
>JABLXD010000017.1:0-7500 GCA_013178285.1 Methanofastidiosum sp. | reverse complement strand
TAATTTCGTAATCATAGAGAAATCAACAGTCCGCAAGAGTTTACTCTGAGGGACGGGGTGTGAAAGTGCCCGGAATCACTACCAAAAGACCCGAAACCAGTCGATCTATTCCAGGGCAGGGTGAAGCCGATCAATTGATTGGTGGAGGCCCGAAGAGGTTCTGACGTACAACTCGTTCTTCTGATCTTGGAATAGGAGTGAAAGGCTAATCAAGGCTGGAGACAGCTGGTTCCTCCCTAAATAGGCCGCAGTCTAGCCTGAAGGGAGATAGCAGACAAGGTAGAGCACTGATTGAATGTTTAGGGGGAGAAATCTCTCGGCATACTGTCAAACTCCGAACTTGTTTGCGTCGTAGATCTTCGGAGTCGGGGGCGTTGGGGTAAGCTCATGTCCCCTTAGGGAAAAAACCCAGACTAGAGTTAAGGTCCACAAATTCTGGATAAGTTAAAGGACGTCATCAGTCTAAAACAGCGGGAAGGTAGGCTTAGAAGCAGCCACCCTTTAAAGATAGCGTAACAGCTCACCCGTCTAGATTGATGGCTCCGATAATGGAATGGATTAAGCCAGATACCGATACTCTAGGACTCGAAAGAGATTCGCTAGGGAGGCGTTGTGATAGGGCAGAAGCTGGGGCGTGAGTTCCAGTGGACCTGTCAGAATTGTAGATCCTGCCGGGAGTAACAGCAAAGTGGGGTTGGAATCCCCACCGCCGAAAGGGCCAGGATTCCTCAGCAATGTTCGTCAACTGAGGGTTAGTCGATCCTAAGACTCTTCGTAACTCGATTGAGTCGAAAGGGAAACCCGTTAATATTCGGGTACCATAAAGATACTCGCGGCAACGCAAGTTCTATCCTTGACACTTCGGAGTACGCTGAATGGAACCATCGTTCCATCTAACTATATAATTCCATGGAGATGCTTAATGCAGAGAAGTGGAAGAAATTAGGAATGGCCTGACATTTTAGTCGGGTTCGGCCGATCTCTGGAGTCCGTGAAAAGAGGATAGAAATGAATTCTTTATGTTCGTACTGAGATCCGACACAGGTGCCCCTTGGTGAGAAGCCTAAGGCGTGTTGGGATACTCCAGTTAAGGGAACTCGGCAAAATAGCTCCGTAACTTTGGGATAAGGAGTGCGTACTGTCTTTCATCGGACGGTACGTCTCAGTAACTTGAGGGCTTCGACTGTTTAATAAAAACACAGCTAGCTGCTATCCTGTAAAGGTTTGTACAGCTGGTGACATCTGCCCAGTGCCGGCACGTTAAGCCCGGTTTCAACCGGGGGAAGCGCCGGTAAACGGCGGGAGTAACTATAACTCTCTTAAGGTAGCGTAATACCTTGCCGCTTAATTGGCGGCTTGCATGAATGGTGTAACGAGAGCCCTACTGTCCCTAACTGGAACCTAGTGAAACCACTTCCTGGTGAATATGCCAGGGTCCCCCGATGGGAAGCGAAGACCCCATGGAGTTTTACTGCAGCCTGTCGTTGTCGCTTGGATTTTGATGTAGAGCGTAGTTGGTAGCCATCGAAGCAATCTCGTCAGGGATTGTGGAGGCGCAAATGGAACACCAACCTTCTAGGTCTAAGCGACTAACCAACATTGTTATTGTTGGGACACCGGTAGGTGGGCAGTTTGGCTGGGGCGGTACGCCCTCGAGAAGGTATCGAGGGCGCCCTAAGGTTGACTCAGGTGGGTCAGGAATCCACCGTAGAGGGCAAGGCCAAAAGTCAGCCTGACTGGATATTACACCACAAGATATCCAGAGGCGAAAGCCGGGCCTAGCGAACTCCAATGCCTCCTTGATGGGGGCTTGGACTAACAGAAAAACTACCCTGGGGATAACTGAGTCGTCCGGGGCAAGAGCCCACATCGACCCCCGGGCTTGCTACCTCGCTGTCGGTTCTTTCCATCCTGGGTCTGCAGCAGGACCCAAGGGTGGGGTTGTTCGCCCATTAAAGGAGAACGTGAGCTGGGTTTAGACCGTCGTGAGACAGGTTAGTTGCTATCTATCGGGGGTGTTGGTCGTCTGAAGGGAAGGTAGTCCCAGTACGAGAGGAACAGACTGCCGTGGCCTCTGGTGTGCCGGTTGTCTGATAAGGCATCGCCGGGTAGCTACGCCATAGTTAATAAGGGCTGAAAGCATCTAAGCCCGAAATAATCCCTGAAAATAGACAACCACTCTCTAATAGCAAAAGGGGATAGGTGACTATAACTTTAGTTAGAGACGAAGACACGGATAGAAGATCCGGTTGATAGGTCGGTAGTGTAAGTACCAAGCCTTCGGGCGAGGTATTCAGCTTACCGACACTAATAGTCTAAGGTTCATAATTCCGAAATAGTTCGAGGTCAAACGATAGGAATTGATCAAGATTGCCATGCACTCTGTTTTTATATAATAATTTTAGTATAATCATTAAGTTTAACTTAATAAACTATGATTTGATTCTTTTTTCAGAAACATAAAAATAAGGATTTAACAGCCTTGTTCCATAAATATACAAATGCCCAATCCGTTATTCATTATTTTTTATTAAATGTCGACTATTGACTTTATAAGAAAAGCTTATATACCCCAATTGTCGATAGTAATAAGATTTAATAAATTATGGGGAATTATTACGATTAACAATATTTCAAATAAAAAACGGTCTATTCTTGTAGGTATTTTCATATTGGTAGCATATGGAGTTCTAGTAAGCTCAATTACACAATCAAAAATACTCGTGATGGTTGCTGATGTGATTAGCGGATTTGCAGTCATAGGTATTGCAGTTTTAATGTACCCAATATTCAAAATGTATAAGTATCAATCTCTCAGTTATCTATTATTAAAGTATGTTGAAGGTATTTTGATGATAATTGGAGGATTATTATTCCTTAGTTCTTCTCTTCATCATTTTCGCGATTTAATTTATAATAACGTTCACATATATACTTTTATTGCCGGAGGATTAATTTTTTACTATTTATTATATAAGACAATGGCCGTTCCAAGATTTATCTCTATTTGGGGGGCAACTGGTATTTTTGCATTACTTGTATCAACTCTGCTTAAACTCATAAATGTCACATACCCACTTATTGATTATTTATTAATACTCATTATTACAAATGAAATCTTCCTTGCAAGCTGGTTAATGATAAAAGGAATTAAAACATCTGAAAAAACTAAATAGGTAAAATAAATTGAAAAAGGAGATAAAAATGAATTCAATTCAAAATATGCCCGAAATGAAAGATAGGAAAGTAATACTTTCAACATTATGGATATTCGCGATACTTAATTATATTTATGCTGATGTGTTTGGCCTATTTTTTAATCCTACCGCACAACAGGAAACAATGAGAATGACTGAAGGGCTTGCATTGGGATTCGCAGTATTAATGGAAACAGCGATTGCCATGGTTCTCTTGTCTCGTGTGTTGAAATATAGAGCAAATCGCTGGGCAAACATCATCGTAGGTATAATAAATACTGCGGCTGTTTTCTTAACCCTGTTTGCAGGAACGCCAGCTCTTTATTATATATTTTTTGCGACTATAGAAATTGCTTGTACCCTGTTCATTATCTACTATGCATGGAAATGGCCTAATGAAGAAATGTAAAATAACTTATGAATCAAACCAAGTTTATTATTAGAGGTAGATAAAAAATGAATTCAAACAAAATATCAAATAGTATAGCCGACATATCTGTACGAAAGACGGCAATAGTTGCTGGCTTTCTATATTTCATTTATTTGATAATTCAGATTGTTGGAGATTCGTTTGGTTACTCCAAATTTATTGTTTGGGGAGATGCCGTTGCAACAGCCAATAATATTATGGTCTCCACGTGGCTATTTCGCATCAGTTTTATAAGTGATATAATTGCCGCTGTATTTTTTCTTTTGGCAGCCTTTGCTTTATGCATGTTATTAAAGTCTGTCAATAAAAACCTCGCTTTGCTGTTCTTACTATTAAACTTGGGTGGTGTTGCTATACAGTGCATTAATGCGCTTAATCTATTTGCAGCCCTGCAGCTTTTGAGTAATGCCGGCTATTTGTCAGTATTTAATGCAAGCCAGTTGCAAGCCTTAGCAATGTTTTTCCTTAATTTACATAAAAGCGGATTTATGATTGCTCAGATATTTTATGGCCTCTGGCTTCTTCCTCTTGGCTATTTAGTTTACAAGTCGGGCTTCCTTCCTAGAATATTGGGTATATTATTGATGATAGATTGTTTTAGTGTAATGGTCTGGTTTTTTCAATATTTCCTTTTACCGGGCTATGAAGTTATAACTTATCCAGGTCTTGCGATTAGTTTCATTGCGGAAGTTGGACTTACTTTATGGCTTCTGATTAAAGGAGTAAAGTATTAGAAACAGTTTTTGTTGAGACTAGCTGATGGCTATAATTGACTACTATAAGGTAAAAATATGAAGGAGATAAATAGATGTCTGAATTAAAGGAAATCTGGAGGTAAAGAATGATAATCACGTATGCCCTTTATCTAAAGACTATTCAGCATTTTCATTATGATGTGAGCCACTGCCCTAGGGAAGGTGGGAGTTGAACAAAAATGGAGACCACAGTTCGAGACAAGCGACAGAAGCAATACGAGACCTACAAGAAGACGTTAAAACTGAGTATCACAGGGGGAGTAGCATTTTGGATAACTAACTTCGCAACTTCCATGTTTTCCATCGCTGCGGAGTTCAGATCTGCCTTTTCAGTTTCTTACATTCCAATGCTTGTTGAATCTTTGATTGGTGGCCTGATTGTCGGATTCTGCGTCAGCTATTCCTTGATTCGTTTTTTTGACAAAATCCCAACAAAGAATCCAATTCTAAAGTCCTTGATTCTCAGCTTTGTTGCATTATTCATTATCCAAATCCTCTCAACTTTTTTTAATCTCAGTAATGCCTCTGCCTACATTTTGATTGTCACAAAATTGAACGTGCCAAGATTTTTCGTTCTTGGGATAGTTATTGGTTATACATACAAAAGGTTGTACGGATCAGCCTAATTTTGGTTTGGTTTTGAATAAGTTCAATAAGTAATTAATGATTTCTCTCTAATGCTCTCAGGACAGAAGCTTTACGCTTAGCCAAATCATATTTAGAAGAAACTTGAGATTCAGTTTTACATGGAAACTTTTGTGAGATAAATCACTTTCTTGATTTCTAGCTTATATTACAACGGGTTATAGCCTTATTAAACTTATAAAGTTAGAGTATACTTCCTTCATTTCTTCATAAACTTTATATATTTGGCATACTCATTAGTTAATTGGGGATTGTAATGGCTCAAAAGACTAGAACTCAAAATTTAACAGAAATATTAAAAGAACTTGAAGCCACCACTCCTGATGTTGAAGCTTCTGCTGTTGTGTCTACTGATGGACTCATCATTGCAAGTGCTCTTCCACAGGATGTAGAAGAAGATAGAGTTGCCGCAATGTCTGCCGCAATGTTATCTCTCGGTGAAAGAACTTCTCAAGAATTAAAAAGAGGCTCATTAGAACAAGTTTTTGTTAAAGGTATTAATGGGTATATCTTAATGATGGGAGCTGGACAAGAAGCAGTATTAACGGCCTTAGCTAGAAAAGATGCCAAATTAGGGCTTGTGTTTTTAGATATGAAAAGAACTGCCGATGAAATATCCAAGATTATTTAATATAAATATAATTATTTTACTATTTAACAAAAGTCTGATACGGACAACTGCTTATGTTTTTCTCTGAAGTTCATTTTTACTTCAGAATCTGCTAGATTAATCTCTTGAGAAGTATATTCTTTTACTTTATATTTTCCTGTTATATCAATACTTAATTGCATATACTTTAATATCGCACCTTTAGTAACAGTTAACACAAGTTTATTGCTACACTTTGCACATTTCCCAGAAAGAGGAACTCTCCTATACGTAGTATTACATTTTGTGCATCTGACTTTTTGCTTTGCATATGATCTTATGTTTCCTTTTATATCTGGTATAAAATGAGTCTTAAGGACTCTTTCAGCTACATCGTTCACATCTACAGCTCTAATCTTTTTAGCTACATCAAATTGTGACATTAATTTTTCTTCCATTGAATTCAATGTCGTGTAACTACTGGCTTTAGGCCCTTTAGATATGTCTGAAGTGTGGTGAGTAAATTTAAGGCCCGAATAAACACCATCTGATCCCAATCTATTTTCTACTCTTTCTATCTTTACATCTTTTGGGTGCATATACTTCAAAGTAGCTTCATAGAATTCTAACGAATATTTACTACATATGTCCATATTGTGGACTTCTTTATCGACTTCTCTTGGATCTATTCTTGTAGTTAATACTAGCGGTGCATCCATTTGACCCCCTCTTTTCTGGGGGAGATAATATTTAGAGAAATTAATTAAGGCATCCATGAGAAGCATTATTGCGTCTTCATCTCCGTCACAGTTTCTCCTCTTTGCAGCGTGGAAATAAGGGTGTGCATAAACTACCTTAGTATCTGTAAATCCAACTATACGGCCAATTGTACCTGCAGATGTGTGTGGGGCTAAACCGACAACTAATTGGCCTATTAGGTCTTCTTCTTTTTCGAGATTATAATAAGATTTTAATCCATATAATTTTTCTAGTTCCCCGTCTATGAACTTGGATACTTTGTATAAATAAGAGATTGAATCCTTTGGTATGATAATATCCTGCACATTTAATTCAAGTATTTGATTTTCATCTGTGAGTTCATTTCCTTGGTAGTCTTTGATATAGCCTAATCCTTTCAATTTTTCAATACTTACATTAGCTTCCCTTGGTATAAAATGAGTTAATGGGGCGTCTGTTGCATCATATCTGCAAGTTCCATCTTTAAAAACAAAAATATCATTTGAGGCCCTTATTATACCTTTCTCAATCGGCTCCGGGATTTTATACTCAGAGCTCATTCCTTGTACACCTTTGACCTCTTTAGGAAGTGCATAACCTACATTTAAAAGAGCTAAACTCAAGTCATCCTTTAAATTAACTTTTTTCCTTGAATATACTCTAAGAGGGGATCCACACTCTGGACACTTTTCACTTACCGCACTTGATCCTTCATACGAGCATGTCTGGTGAGAGCATGACCTGTACATTTTGGTCATGCTTTCACAGTCTGGACATTTTGTTAAGTGTGTCTTAGTATTACATTTGGGACATCTCTTGTTAACTGATTCAACTTCAATGTAGTTTTTTTGGGATGCTTTAATTATACTTCTTGTTGACCCACCTGACATTCCAATGGGAAATAAAACATGAACCGGTGGACTCATCTTTCTCTCTTTAGCCTTTTCCGGTCTACCCATCCTACATCCAACAGTTGTAGGTATAGCATCTCTCACAGGAATTTCTAATAAACTAGACACTCTATCCAGAACACTGTCTCCATATGGCTGTTTGCCAGAGAGTATAAGTTTCAGTATATGCGAGTCAATTTTTACAGTACCGTTTGAAACTTGATGTGGAACGCATAAATTTTCGAGAATATCCTTT
>JABLXD010000016.1 GCA_013178285.1 Methanofastidiosum sp. | reverse complement strand
TTGCAATGGTTGGAAGAATTTAAGAAATGTGTGGGCCCGAAGGGATTTGAACCCTTGGCCGCCCGGTTATGAGCCGGGCGCTCTACCAGGCTAAGCTACGGGCCCAGGAGCGCCGCCAGCAGGACTCGAACCTGCGACCATTCGATTAACAGTCGAGCGCTCTACCTACTGAGCTATGGCGGCATGAAGATTCCGATTTCAGAATCATATATAAAACTTTCTATCCTTGAAAATTATCTCCAACAATTATCCTAAAAAATATTTAATAAATACAAAATAGGAATCAAAGTGAACCATAGTATATATGATAAAGAAATTTGAAGTAGTTTGTCTATTCTTGTTTCTATTAAATTTTGCATGACTTTAGAATATAATAAGTATAATAGTGCAATTCCGTGAATTATAACGATTAGGAAAATCACGCTTGCAAACCCAAGTATGCCAAAATATGCTATTAAAATACTAGAAATAATAGAAAGAGATATGGATAAAAAAGATACTATTGAAGCATTTCTTTTTCCTAAAACAACGGTAATCGTTCTTTTTCCTATTTTTTCATCTGCTTCATAATCTGGAAAGCCAGCAAGAATTATTGCCCCAAAAATTGCAAAAAAAAGAGGTATTGATACTAACCAAGGAAGAAGAATACCTGGTGTAGGTGCCTGCAACAAAAATCCAGCCAATACAATGTAAAAGCTATGTGTTATTCCTACATCCATTTCTCCCAATCCTCGGTAGGATAATTTAAGAGGGGGCACAGTATAAGCCAAACCTAGTAACGCCCCAATTGACACTATATAGATTGAATATCTATTATAGATAAATGTTAGAAAAATCCCCAAAATTAGGGCTAAGACAAGGGAGATAACTATGGCATTTCTTGCTTGCTTGAAGGTAATCTTTCCTTCAACAATCATTCTAGATCCACCAGTAAATTGACTATAGTTTTTGTTGATTTTATCTGTTTCATAGTCATAATATTCATTTGAAACTACAGTTGCAAATTCTATCAAAAACATAGTGACGTATCCAAGAATATATGCCATAAAATTGAAGTTATCCAGAATCTTAAAAGAACATAAAGCACCTACTGTATACGCAAGCCAAGTCATGGGATAAAATTGTAGCCTAGTTATCTTAATCCAAGAAGTCAAGTTTCCTTTTTTTAATCCCATTTTATCTAATTTTTAAAATATATAAAAATTATAAATGTTTCGATTTATTTAGAAAATTAAATTTAGCTTCACCGAAAATTTTTTATATATAGTTAATTGAAATTAAACAAATTCTCATTGAGGATATTGCATATGGTGATTAAATGTTTGATACCGATTTAATTGAAAAACTCGTTTCTTCTGAAAACTATTTCAAAAAAAGGGAAGATGTACAAAAACTAAGACATAAAGCAATTAGGATGTCTCACAAGTATCATTTTGAAAACAATAAATTTTATCACGATTATTGTAAGTTAAAGGGAATTAATGGAGAGATTAAGCCTGAAGATTTTCATAAGATCGTAATACCTGATGGCGTATTTAAGTCGTATCAAATGGAATCGCCAGAAAAGAGCCCACAGGAATTTAAAAAATGGATTGATAGAATATCTTCAGTTCCTATAGACTTCACCCCTAAGGGCATGGGTTCACTGGAAAGTTTTCTTCAAGAATTTTATTCAAATGGAATGTTACTTGGTTTTAGTAGCGGTACTTCTGGGAAACTTACATTTTTGCCAAGAGACGAATTTACTAGGTCAATACTTATTAGATCTTACACTGAAGCAATTGATGCAACTCTAAAACTTGACAAAGGTAAGGAGAAATTCATTCTTGGAATTCCAAAAAAAACTTTTCTCCAAGTAGGATTCAATGGAAAAGTTGTTGCTGACTACATATCTCCGGGCAATGTCTTCCATGCATTCGAGGAATTAAAAGCTGATATAATAAGGCTTAGAATGAGGGGTCCAAGATCTTCTAAAGAGAAGGCAATGAATTATTTTATCAAGAAGATGCTCCCCAGGATTGAGAAGAATGCAATACGAAACATAGTAAATGAGCTTGAAAAAAATCAGGGGAAAAAAGTAGTCTTTATGGGGCCACCATTTTTAATAATTGACACTGCAAAATATGTTTTGGAACATGGAATTAATGCAAAGATTGGCGAAGATAGCTTTTTGGCTTCAACAGGTGGATTTAAAGGAAGATCAATTGTCAGCAGAGATAAAATGAATGAGTTGATTGAAGAGGCTTTTGGATTAGATCCAAAGAGATATATCGATCTTTATGGAATGACAGAGGCAAACTCAATTATGATTGATTGTACGGAAGAAAACAACAAGCATGTTCCTCCTTGGATGGAAGTAATATTGTTTGATGAGCATATGGAACCCATACCCCAAGAAGGTAAGGTTACTGGAAACTATGCGTTCCTCGAACCATCTTCAAGATCCTTCCCTGGATTTATTACTACAGGAGATAAATTAAAGGTAGACTATGATGGATGTCCAGGATGCAACAAAACTACTCCAATTCTTCTTAGCATTGAGAGACTCCCAAGAATTGAAAGTAGAGGGTGTTCTGGAGTACTTGCAAAAACGGTGGCTGGTTAAATGTCAGAGTTAAAAGGCTACTACTTACCTAACTCTCTAAAGTCAATTGAAAAAGAAATGGAATTTAGTGAGAAAAAAGTTAATGACTATACTTTACTGATACCAAGTATTAATCAGGATAACATAAAGGAAATAGTAAGAGGTCTAAAGGAAAATAGGAAAAAATACCTCACAGATATGCCATTTTCTGAGATTGCCAGGGCGTATGGAGAAGTATCAAGAACTTGGTCAGATAATAAATATGAAAAAAAGAAGATTGCTCTTGAGTTGTTACCCGTACTTACAAATCTTTCTCCAGAGTTAATAGAATTTTTTCAATTTAGGTCTATATATAAAATCGATGAAAAAACTATTAATTTCTTGTCAACTTTGAGCTTACCTCCTGAAGTCTTCAAAAGTTTCGCCCCAATTGAAGGGGCAAATACTTTTGTTAGGGCCTATGCAGGATTTAGAGATAAAATTGCCCTAAAAAAAATATCCCAATATGGTAAAGAAATAGAGTTAGTGACTTACATAACGCCTTCTAATGTTCCAGGTTTTATTGAAAGTCTGGGCATCTTTATTGCAAGTATTGTAAAGGCTTCGGGCCTAATTAAAACACCTTCAGTCCAACCTCTATTTGCACCGTTATATGCTGAATCTGTTGCAGAAAAAAGCAAAGAGATTGGTGAAACAATCGCTGTTGTTCCATGGGCGGGAGGGGACCAATCAATTGAGGACGTGATTTTCAGAAATTCAAATGTGGTCAGTGTTGTTTCGAGTACTCAAACAGCAATGTCCGTTAAGGGCAGAATAGATGAGCTAAATAAAGAAGGCATCTCCATCAAAGGTTGCTACCACGGTGGAAAATTTGGGGTAGAGCTAATTGCGAAAGAGATGGCAAATAGGGACGTTGCTGGGCTTGCTGCAATTGATGGAATTGGATATGAAGGTTATATGTGCGGGTCTCCTGCTTTTGGATTTTTTGTTGAAGAAGGCGGGGAGCTTAGTCCAATAGAATTCGCTGAGGCATTAGCCGATGAAATGGAAAAACTATCAAAGTCAATTCCCCAGACAAACTTTTTCAGAAAATTAAGGGAAGTTAAAATTGGAGAAATTATTTCGAGGCCAGAGTTTGACGGAGGTCAGAGGATTTTTTCATCTTCAGAACAAAACTTTGCAGTGATCTATGAATCTAAATTTAATCTAAATCCTATAGGGCAAAACAGACTAATCAGAGTTTTCGGTGTTAAAAGTCTTGAAGAAGTAATAGATAAAATGAAACCATGGAGAGAATATCTCCAGACTGCAGGAGTTGCAATAGGGAATAATAGGCTTCAAAAAATATCCGAGTTAATGGGAAAAACTGGATTTTCAAACATCAGAATTGCTGGAACTGTAGCCTTGCCGCGATTGGGGGAAGCATGGGATGGAAACTACCCCATCTATGAATTTTTTATTCCTGATTCGATCCATTGGACCTCTATCAATGCCATAGATTTTGAAAAAGAAATAATGGAACTTGCCAAACTCAAGGATCAAGTAATTGAAAGTGGAGTTTTTAATCCATCACTCGGAATTCATTGAAAAGCATTATATCTCCAAATTAATTTTTAATTTTTTCTATTTTGACGTGATAAAAAGAAATGTTTAAATACTTTGTATACTAACATAATATAGGTGCTCTAATGGTATATGCATATGTGTTAATAACTGTATCAATTGGAAAAATAAAAGAAGTTATTGAGTCTGTGAAGAAGATCGAAGGAGTAATAGAAGCTGATGTTATAACTGGACCATACGATGCAATTGCAAAAATAAAAGCAAATGACCTTGGGGAGTTAACAAAAACTGTAATCCAACAGATTCATTACATAGAAGGTGTAATTGATACAACAACTGCTATAGTAATATCAGTATAAATATAATTTATTTTTTTTGGTGGTCTCTTGAATAAAAGTACGGCTATTTGTGATGTTTCTCTTTTTGTTTCAAAAAGTAAGTATTCTCAAGCTGAATCATTGATGAAATCTCTTCATATCGAAGAGGTTATCATGCCAGAAGAACTAGTGGATATCCTTATGAAAGTTCACCGTGGTGAAGAGCTACTGGGTGAACAGGTAAGAGTATTATCTTACTGGGCAAAGGGGCCAGTTCCAAAAGATGAAGAGATAAGAACTTTTTATGAAACTCTTATTGAAAAAGGAATCAAAATTAGGACTATAAAAGAATACGTTCTAAAGAAAGAAGTTGAACTTGGTTACACAAAGTTAAGAGAAGGTATGGAAAAAGATGAAATGGAAGTCTATAATAAAAGTTGGAGAAATCTGTATAACAAATTCTCTGAAACAATGCCCGATCAAACTGCGATCATATGTTCCAAAATATTATCCCTTTCTCTAGTTTTCAATGAAAAGATTGTCGCCGTTAATAGGAAACTATTGAGATTCCTTTATGATTCAGGGCTTGAAGTATCTAAAGTTACATCTAAAATTGAAATTGATAAAAATACAGTTGAACACAATATAATTTTCTTAAATGTATATGGATCTAAAACATTTGAACCTCTCTTTTATGAAATAAAAAATTCTATAACAGAGAGTACAGAGATTCAAGTAGAGCTAGAAAAAGATGTGGGTTCAATATTGATGTTTAATCTATAATTCTTAAAAATTAAATTATTATTTTTATCAATTATAGCTATTAAAAACTATTCTGTTTATTTTTTAGATAGAAAGCTTTTTATATCACTTCTAATACATCAAAAAATAGCTATATTTTTAATGAGGTGTAAATTATGGCAGAGATTAGACAACCAATGAGTGTCCAACCTGAAGGCGCTCAGAGATTTATGGGCAGAGATGCTCAAAGAATGAATATTCTAGCTGGAAGAATTGTAGCAGAAACAGTAAAGACGACACTTGGTCCAAGAGGAATGGACAAAATGCTCGTTGACTCACTTGGAGACGTAGTTATTACAAATGATGGTGCTACAATCCTTAGTGAGATGGATATTGCTCACCCAGCAGCAAAAATGATTGTTGAAGTAGCAAAGACACAAGATGAAGAAGTTGGAGATGGAACAACAACAGCAGTTGTCATTGCCGGAGAACTTCTTAAGAAGGCTGAAGACCTTCTCGATCAGGATGTACACGCAACAGTAGTTGCATCTGGTTACAAAATTGCAGCTGAAAAAGCTGAAGAAATATTGAAAGAAATCGGTGACAAGATTACAATTAACGATGATGACGTTCTTCTTGAAATTGCAAAGACAGCAATGACTGGAAAGGGTGCAGAAAAATCAAAGGATACATTAGCACCTTTGGCACTTAGTGCAGTAAAACAGGTAGCAGTAAAAGAAAATGGAAACTACACAGTTGAAACAGAAGACATTAAGGTAGAGAAGAAAGAAGGTGGCAGTGTAGAAGATTCCAAACTCATCCAGGGATTAATTATAGACAAGGAAAGAGTCCACGATGGAATGCCAAGGAAACTAAAAGATGCAAAAATAGCTTTACTTGACTGTGCTCTTGAAGTAAAAGAAACAGAAACTGACGCAGAAATTAGGATTACATCCCCTGACCAACTTCAAGCATTCTTAGACCAGGAAGAAGCAATGCTAAAGAAGATGGTTGACCAGATTAAGGCATCTGGAGCAACAGTTGTTTTCTGTCAGAAGGGAATTGATGATTTGGCTCAGCACTACCTTGCAAAGAGCGGAATATACGCTGCAAGAAGAGTCAAAAAGAGTGACATGAAGAAACTAGCTAAAGCAACTGGTGCAAGAGTTGTAAACAAAATAGCCGACCTTGAAGCAAAGGACCTTGGTCATGCAGGCTCTGTCGAAGAAAAGAAGATCGGTGGAGACGAAATGACATTTGTCGAAGGATGCAAAGATCCAAAATCTGTAAGCTTATTGTTAAGGGGAGGAACTGAGCACTTTTTAGAGGAAGTAGAAAGAGCTCTTGAAGACGCTATAGGTGTCATTTCCACAGCAATTGAAGATGGAACAATATGTGCCGGTGGAGGAGCTGCCGAAATGGAACTATCAAAGAGACTTAACGAATATGCTGAGAAGATTAGCGGCAGAGAACAGCTAGCAGTAAAGGCATTTGCACAGGCAATGGAAATCATCCCAAGAACTTTAGCAGAAAATGCAGGTATGGATCCAATCGATACAATCGTTGCACTCAAAGCTTCACACGAGACAAAGGATCACAAGAGATTCGGAATCGATATCTTTGACGGTAAAGTTAAAGATATGATGAAAGCCGGTGTTGTAGAGCCACTCAGAATAAAAGAACAGGCTGTAAAGAGTGCTTCTGAATCCGCCATAATGATCTTAAGAATCGATGACGTTATCGCTGCAAGTGGAATAGGCAAGAGAAGAGGCATGGGCGGCGACGATGACATGGATATGGGCGGTATGGGCGGAATGCCCGGCGGCATGCCTGGAATGATGTAAAATAAAATATAATTTTTCTTTATTTTAATATTTTTATACAACTTTTTTCTTAAGACAATCTTTATTAATTTCTCTTGACTTTTTATTACATGGACTCTCAATCAATTCTAAAAAGATTAAAGGAACTTGCAGATCCTAGTGTATTGGATGGAATGTCAAGATATGGAATTAATACTTCTAAGGCGCTAGGAGTTACAATTCCTAAGATAAGATTCCTGGCAAAAGAGATGGGGAAAGATCATGAGTTGGCTTTAGAACTATGGAGTATAGATTTTCATGAAACTAAGTTTCTTGCTAGTATGATAGACGATCCACAAATGCTCACGTCTGAGCAGATGGAAGAATGGGCCAAAGATTTTGACTCTTGGGACGTATGTGATCAAACATGCAACAATCTATTTAGAAAAAGTTCCTTAGCTTTTGATAAATCATTCGAGTGGTGTAAAAAGAACGAAGAATTTGTTAAAAGAGCAGGATACGTTTTAATGGCAAACTTAGCAGTTCACGATAAAAATAGAAAAGATGAAGATTTTCTGAATTTCTTTCCAGAAATTTATAATGGCTCAATAGATGATAGGATATACGTCAAGAAAGCAGTTAATTGGGCTTTAAGACAAATTGGAAAGAGAAGTCTCTTTTTAAATAAAAAAGCAATTGAATGTGCAAATGATATACAGAAAATAGATTCTAAATATGCAAGATGGATTGCCACAGATGCGCTGAGAGAACTGAAAAATCCTAAAATAGTTGAGCGAATTAAAAAATGAAACTCCAAAAATAATTTAAAGAGTTTAAATATATTTTCATTCGGTGTAAATATGTTAGAATTACAAGGACTTAGTACTGAAGCTAAGATTGGAAAAATATTGATATTGGTTTCGCTTATACTTGGGATAGTTGGGGTATTGGGGATGCTCGCTGGATTTAGTTCCGTAGCTTTATTCCCGCTCAGATACACTAGAGGCATTCCCATATTTGCCGGATTCTTCATTGTTATTGCGGCAGTTATTAAAATTCTAGGCCTTATAGTAGGTTTCATGGCATTATCTTCAACAAATATCAAAAATTTCAACAAAGCAGGGATGTACGCCATAATATCTAGCTTACTACCTCCACTTGATCTAATAATGCTCATAGGTGGAATTTTGTGCCTTATTAGTAAAGAGGCAAAATAATTTACTTTTTTTTACCTGATTGATACTTTTAAGCTAAATTATTTAAATTCATATTTGGCATTTTTTTATAAGTAACTTGGTAGGGCCTTATAATGAATATATTTGACATTAATAAAAAATACAAGCTAATTTCGCTAGCAATTTTAATGACTATGACATTAGCTATTTTTTATCATTCCTTCTTTGTTTTAAATGAAGGTTTCCTCTTTGCAAATGTTTTCTTTGTACCTCTTGTACTTTCATGTATATGGTTTGGATATAGGGGTTTTTATGTTGCTTTTTTTATTTTATTGAATATGATAATTGCCAATCTATTGAGTCCATATGAATTCTTTGAAATTGGATTTATTTCAAGACTTTTAACATATATTATAGTAACTCTAATACTTAGTAGTGCAACAGAAATGAAAAATGAATCTGATGAGAAAATAAAAAATCTAAATGAAGCATTAAGGGTAATAAATAAGATTCTAAGGCATGACGTTCTTAATGATCTTACTGTTGTACTAACTGCCTGTGATTTCATTCAAACAAGTAATGAAAAAATGAAAATAAAAGCGACAAATGCCCTCTTTAAGAGTGTTGCCCTAATAGAAAATATGGGGGAGCTTGAAAATGCCCTTTTATCTGAGGAAGATTTGTCAAATAAATTAATCAGAAGTGTAATTGAAAGTGTTGTAAAAAATTATCCGGATATAAAATTTCAAATTACTGGTGACTGCATTGTTTTATGCGATGAGGCCATATATCCTGTAATTGATAACATTATTAAGAATGCAATTGTCCATGGTAAAACAGAAAGGATTGACATAGAGTGTAAAGAATCTGGGAAATATAACGTCGTTAGAATTGTCGATTATGGAGTAGGAATCCTGGATGATATAAAAGATAAAATATTCGAAGAAGGATTTAGTCATGGAGATGCTAGGAGCAGCGGGCTTGGATTATATATCGTCAGAAAAGTTATTGAAAGGTATGGCGGCACCATAACTGTAGAAGATAATAAACCAAGCGGAACTGTATTTATTCTTAAGTTCAAAAAAAGAAAATAATGTTGTAGTCTTTATCGAACTAGACTAAAAAGATTTATTTTCAAAAACTATTTAAATGTTTAATTAAATTAGTTCATTGTGACTCTAACAACAACCATAATTAGTTTTTTTTACAATCCAATTATTCTCCCAACGTTGATTGCTTATATATCATCTGTTGTTGGAAAAATAATTTACGAATCTACCAAAAAGAAAAGTTTGGCAATCCAAGTAGCCCTACAAGACGGTGGGATGCCAAGTTCTCACACAGCAACAGTTATTGGATTATCTACCGCAATATTATTGCATGAAGGAATGTCAACTGTATTTTGGGTTTCTTTAGTCTTTGCATTTGTAGTTATGAAGGATGCAACAGGCATAAGATGGGAAACAGGTCAACAGGCTAAGGTAATAAATCAGATGATGAAAAAACTACGTATGGGAAAGGTAGTTGACGAAGAATTAAAGGAATTGTTAGGGCATACTGAAGCCCAGGTATTAGGGGGATTTATTTTTGGAGTTTTATTTTCCTATTTAGGATACATGACCTTTTTTGGATAGTTTTTTAGATTTAAACTAATTATATTTTCATAAAAATAACTTTAAACTAATCTAAACTACTTAAGCTGAAAAACCTTTACTTTATCGCTTTTTTTAATAATTAAAAAATAACTTCTAACAAAGAAGTTTTTAAGTGAAATTCATTCATCTTTTTTATGGGTACCGACTATATCACTGTAAAAGGAGCTTCAGAGCACAATCTTAAAAATATAGATGTTCAATTTCCAAGAGATAAACTTATTGTTGTAACAGGTGTTTCTGGTTCAGGGAAATCCTCTCTTGCATTTGATACTATTTATGCGGAAGGTCAAAGACGCTATGTAGAATCTCTTTCTGCATATGCAAGACAATTTTTAGGCCTAATGGAAAAACCTGACGTTGAATACATCGAAGGATTATCTCCTGCAATCTCCATAGAACAAAAAACAACTTCTAAAAATCCAAGATCTACAGTTGGTACTGTTACAGAAATTTATGATTATCTAAGGCTTCTTTATGCAAGAATTGGAATACCTTACTGTGCAAATTGTGGAAAAGAAATTAAACAACAGACGGTAACAGAGATAACCGATCAGATTCTTTCTTATCCCGAGGGTACAAAAGTTACTATCCTATCCCCCGTAGTGCGTGGTAGAAAGGGGGAGTATTCAACACTTCTCAAAGAAATTAATCAAGAAGGTTTTGTTAGAGCAGAAGTTGATGGTGAAATAAAAGAACTAAATGTTGAAATAAGGCTTGAGAGATATAAGAAACATGACATCAATATCATAATAGATAGACTTGTCCTAAAAGATGGAATTTCCCCAAGACTTTACGAAGACATTGAGCTAGCATTGAAAAAAGGAGAAGGTATAGTTTTTGTAGACATAAATGATGAAAGAAAGACTTTCTCTGAACACTTTGCATGTACAGAATGTGGGATAAGTTTAGAGGAGATAACCCCTAGAATGTTTTCATTTAATAGTCCTTACGGCGCATGCCCTTCTTGTCATGGGCTTGGATTTAAGCAAGAATTCGATCCCGATCTTATTATTCCAAATAAAGATCGCTCTTTAATTGGTGGCGCAGTCGATGTATGGAACATGAAACTAGAAGGGTTCCGAAGACAGACCTTGGAAGCTCTTTCTAAAAAATTTAATTTTAGGCTCGATGTACCAGTTAAAGATTTGTCACAAAAACATCTTGATATTTTACTTTATGGTACTACTGATAAAGTAAGATACAATTATCGCTCTAGGAGTACACCTTCCTATTGGACATATGAAGGTACATATGAAGGGATAATACCATGGCTTGAAAGAGTATATAAAGAAACTGATTCCGAATATAGGAAGGAACAATTTGAGAAATATATCAGATTAAAACCTTGTGAAGTATGTAAAGGTAAAAGATTGAAACCTGAGGCTTTATCTGTAAAAATCCAAGATAACTCCATAATTGATGTTACTGAACTTCAAATTAGTAATTGTTATAGATTCTTCATTGAACTAGAAGAAAAACTTACTGAAAAAGAAAAAATTATTTCCAAACAGATACTAAAAGAAATCAAAGCTAGATTAGGATTCCTTTTGAGCGTAGGCCTTGACTACTTGACTTTGGATAGAAGGGCAGGAACTCTCTCTGGAGGGGAGTCTCAAAGAATTAGACTTGCAACTCAAATTGGGTCTCAACTTGTAGGGGTTCTTTATATATTGGATGAACCGAGCATCGGATTACATCAAAGGGATAATGCCAAACTTATCGTCATGCTCAAAAGATTGAGAGATATAGGAAATACTGTGATTGTCATTGAGCATGATGAAGAGATGATGTTATCTTCAGATTATCTTGTAGATATAGGGCCTGGAGCTGGAGTGCACGGCGGAGAAGTTGTTGCAGTCGGTTCGCCTGAAGAAGTAATGGAAAATCTGGATTCACTTACCGGAAAATATCTATCAAGAAAACTTAGAATTGAAGTTCCTAAAATAAGAAAACAAAGTAATTCTTATATCACAATCAAAGGCGCAAGGCAATTCAATCTAAAAAATATTGATGTAAAGATCCCTTTAGGTTTGTTTGTTTGTGTAACTGGGGTTTCTGGCAGTGGGAAAAGCACTTTGATTAATGAAATATTGTATAAAGATCTTGCTAAGAAATTTTATAGGGCAGTAGATAATCCAGGTGACCACGATGAAATTTTGGGAATAGAAAACATTGACAAAGTGATTATTATTGACCAAAGTCCCATTGGAAGGAGTCCAAGATCTAATCCTGCAACATACACCGGACTATTTACTCCAATAAGGGAGCTTTTCTCTGAACTTCCAGAATCAAAAAGAAGAGGATTTAAGAAAGGTAGATTTTCTTTCAACGTTAAAGGTGGAAGGTGCGAAAACTGTAGAGGAGATGGATTAATTAAAATTGAAATGCATTTCTTGCCTGATGTTTATGTTAAATGTGAGGAGTGTAAAGGAGAGAGATACAACAGAGAGACCCTAACAGTCAAGTACAAGGGAAAATCTATCTCTGAAGTTCTTGATATGACAGTTGAAGAAGCCCTACACTTTTTTGAAAATATTCCCTCCATAAGAAATAAACTTCAAACTTTATATGATGTAGGATTATCTTATATTAAAGTTGGACAACCTGCAACAACACTTTCTGGAGGAGAGGCGCAAAGAGTAAAATTATCAAAAGAGCTCTCAAAAAAAGCCACCGGCAAGACTCTTTATATACTAGACGAGCCTACAACGGGACTTCACTTTCACGATGTTAAAAAGTTGCTTGACGTACTTTTGCGTTTAAGAGAAAATGGCAATACTGTCTTAGTCATTGAACATAATATGGATGTAATTAAAACTGCAGATTACATAATTGACCTTGGTCCAGAAGGTGGCCAAAAAGGTGGAGAAATCCTAGTAGAAGGCCCGCCTGAAGAAATTATTAAATCTACTAAAAGTCATACTGGAAGATTCTTAGAAGAAGTATTAAAGCGAGATGGTGCTTTAATATAGACTAATGATAGCACTAAGATTAGGTCTGTAGTCTAATAAATAATTCAATTAGAGTGGGGGAACACTTATAAATCTTCTTTTTATCCGTTTTTATGAAAAAAATTTCAGTTCGGGATAAAACATTCTTAATACTAATCGGAATAATGTTAGTTATTAAATTATTCGATATTATTTTCTCACCTAATCATATCTACCCTGGCAGGATAGCTTCATTTTCCTGGATTGAAATTGCATTGGCATTTATTTTAGGTTATATAGGAATTAGGATTTCAGATAAAGTTGGGATACCTAGTATGTGGGATCCTAAAGTTTCAAATAAAAATAGATTTCTTCTGCCAATTGTAGTTGGAATATTAATTGGAGTTATCTTCATTACATTTGATTATTATGCAAAGATTGGAAACATGAGTGTGGGATTTCCCCTATCGATATTATTTTATTTGTGGGGAGGAATATATTCAGAGGCAGTTTTGCATTTATTTCCTGTTACCTTACTTGTTTTTCTTTTTTCTAGCAAATTACTAAAAGGTCGATATAACAAGGAAGTCTACTGGATTTTTTCAGTACTATTGGGATTAACCTCCGCATTTGGCATGGTTATGGCATTCAGTATTCCGGGAGTTCCAATCCACGCAAGTTCAGTATATGTGATATATTCTATTGGATTTTTGATATTTATTACTGAATTAACAGTTTTATATATTTTGAGAAAATATGGTTTTTTATCCGCAATTTCAACTAGACTTTCATTTTACCTAATCTGGCACATCATATGGCCTTTAATTTTTTATTAATTTCTAATTACTACTAGACCCCAATCATATTTTTAGTTATAATGTCTTTTAATAATTTTACTTCTTAGCCTAATTTCGCATCATTAATCATTGATTATCAAATTTATGTAATTATTGTTTATCAATATTGTTAAATTTATTTATCAATATCGAAAGCTTTATATACTGTTGCTGTATTAATAGATATGCACTAGAGGTGATAGATATGAAAAAAATAACTGCTATATTGGTGATGGGACTATTAATGGCCTCAATCGCCCCAATGTTAGGAGAAACGTGTTCAACGGACGAACAGAATACAACATGTCCAAGTAACACAACATCAGCAGTATCAAAAATTGTTGCTAAGAGTTTTCTTAACAACGTAAGAAATGGTACAATGGACTTTAATGGTAACAAGTTAGTCCACTCAATATTAACACCAATGGGAGATTTAAAATTGAACTCTCCACTACTAAAGAAGAACTTTGGAACATACGAATTTACAACTGAAAGAGATACCCCAGGATGGTACTCATATGATATTCAGTCATTAACAAAGACACAAAAACAATACGAACCAATGGTACCAAAAATCTACACCGAAAACACTTCTGATGAAGAGTAAAGGAATTATTTCCTTTTATTTTTGAATTTTCTTTACCATTTATTATAATGGATTCTATTTTCTTCAAATCTATTTATTCGAGGCTTTCCTTCATCCGGGTACCCTATTGAAATAAGTGAAACTGGAAATATATTTTCTGGTAAATGAAGTATTTCTTTGATACCGTTCACCCTTTCTTCATCTGGGTATACTCCTAGCCAACATGCACCAAGCCCAAGAGAATGTGCTGCTAAAAGTATATTCTCAGTTGCCGCCGAACAATTAATTGTAATAAATATGTCTCTTGAGATATTTAAGTCACCCGCAACTAGAATTGCCATTGGGGCTTCAAAGAGCATTTTTGAATTTGGATGAAAAGAAGGTATTTTATCTAGTATTTCCCTTTTATCTATTATTACAAAATGCCACGGCCTTTCATTTTTTCTTGAAGGTGCATTCATAGCTGCTTCTAAGATTTTTTTTACATGGTCTTCAGGCACCTTATTATGCCTGTATTTTCTAATACTTCTTCTCGACATAATAACATCCAAAAAATCCATAGTATCCCTGTCTATTATTTGGATTCTTAATATAAAAATTATATGGTTAATAGTGCAATAAATTTCAGCTTTAAATTAATTAGATATAACTCTTATTTCCCTCTTTCTACATATTATTCATTTTAAATCTTTTAATAAATTAGGTTATTTGATAAAAATCTTTTTTTTAAATAGAAAACCTTTTTAGAACTAAAAATAATAATGAGTAATAAATTATTAAAGTGATTTTATGACAAAAGAACTTTCTGCAGATATGATAAGAAGGACATTTGGTAAGGATAAAATAAAATGTAAAAGCAGTCAAGAAGTAGCTCCACTAGAGGACATTGTCGGTCAAGATAGAGCATTAAAGGCTCTAAAATTTGGACTCCAGATAAAAGAGAAAGGATTTAATATTTTTGTTGCAGGTTTTCCTGGAACTGGAAAAATGACTGCAGTAAAGAGCTTTCTGGACAAGCTTGCTGAAGATCAAACTTCTCCTTCTGACTGGTGTTATGTCAATAATTTTCAGGAACCATACGAACCTAAAGTCATTAAATTAAAAACTGGGCAGGGTAGAGTATTCCACAAAGATATGTCTAATTTCTTAAATGAGGCTAAAATTAACCTTCCAAAAGCCTTTGAAAGTGAAGATTTTGCCATAAAGAGAGAAGGAACTATCCAAAAAATTGAAGCCGAGCGTAATAAAATCTTTTCTGAACTAAATAAAAAAGCAGAGAAAGAAGGTTTAATAGTTCAAAGCACACCAATGGGATTTGTTTTTGTTCCTGTTGTGGGTGGTAGACCAATGACCGAAGAAGAATTTATCGCTTTGAGCCCTGAAAAGAAAGACGATATACAAAAAAGTAGAGATAAATTAAACTCTGAACTAAGGTTAGTATTTAGGCAGCTAAAAGAACTTGATACTAAGACATTTGAAGAAATAAAAGAACTAAATAAAGAAGTGGCTCTTTTTACAATAGGGCATTTGTTAGAAGATTTGAATAAAAAGTATTCTGACTATCCTGAGATTATTAACTATTTAAAGGATATGCAAGAGGATATATTGGAAAATATACCCTTGTTCTATAAACCAAATATTCCGCAAGCTCCAGTTCAAGCCCCATGGGCAGAAGAGTTACCATTTAGGAAATATATGGTTAATTTATTTATCGATAATTTTGAACTTAAGGGTAGGCCAGTCGTAGTTGAATTAAATCCTACATATCAGAATCTTTTTGGAAGAATAGAAAAAGAAGCACAATTTGGAATGCTGACTACAGATTTTACTATGATACGCGGAGGATCTATACACAAAGCAAATGGAGGTTATCTCGTAATCCCTGCTGAAGAGTTGGTTAAAAACCTCTTTTCATATGATGGATTGAAAAGAGCCTTGAATAGTGAAGAAGCAGTGGTTGAAGAAGCTGGGGAGAGGCTTGGATTTATTACTACAAAAGGATTAAGACCTGCCCCAATACCTTTGGACATTAAAGTTGTCATTGTGGGAAATCCAATGATATACCAGACTCTATTTTCTCTTGATCCTGAATTTAAAGAGCTATTCAAGGTAAAGGCGGAATTCGATATTAATATGGATTTCAACGATGGCAATATAAAAAATTATGTCTCATTTATATGCTCTCTTTGTTCAAAAGAAAATCTGTTACATTTAGATTCATCTGCCATAGGGAAGGTAATAGAATATGGCGCAAGACTGGCCGATGATCAGGAGAAATTATCTACAAGATTTGCGGATATAGCAGATATAATCCGTGAAGCTAACTTCTATGCAAAAGAAGATAAAAATAATATGATAAAAGATATTCACATTGTAAAAGCCGTTGAGGAAAAGAACTACCGATCAAATCTCATTCAAGAAAGAGTAAATGAGATGATAACAAGAGGCTTTTACTTAATTGATACTGAAGGGGAAGCAGTTGGCCAAATAAATGGTCTTGCAGTTCTTAGCCTTGGAGATTTTGCCTTTGGTAGGCCTTCTAGAGTCACAGCCACAGTAAATATTGGTAGAGGGGGAATTATCGATATTGAAAGAGAAGCTAAGATGGGAGGAAATATTCACTCAAAAGGTGTAATGATTTTAGGGGGATATTTGGCAGAAAACTTTGCACAAGATAAACCACTAAATCTTACTGCTCGACTCGTGTTCGAACAGAACTATGAAGGAGTTGACGGAGATAGCGCATCAAGCACAGAGCTTTACGCAATATTATCTGCACTTTCAGAAGTTCCAATCAAACAATATTTTTCAGTTACAGGGTCTGTAAATCAAAAAGGAGAAGTCCAGGCAATTGGAGGAGTAAACTATAAGATTGAAGGATTCTATGAGATATGCAAGGCTAAAGGACTCAATGGAAAACAAGGCGTTTTAATTCCAAGAAGCAATGTACAAAATTTAATGCTAAAAGAAGAAATTGTTGAATCAGTAAGAAATGGTAAGTTCCACATATACTCAGTGGATAACATCAAAGAAGGAATCGAGATACTAACAGGAGTTAAAGCTGGAGCAAAAGGAAAAGATGGCAAATATCCTGAAAATACAATATATGGAATGGTTGACAAACGTCTCAAAGAAATGGCCGAAAAAATGGAAGAATCTTCAGAAAATAAAAAAAATAATCATTAAATAATAGGAGGAGATTAAAAATGGTACAGGTAAAAGAAGTTGGTGAAATCTACAAATGTGAAATTTGTGGAAATATTGTAGAAGTATTGGAAGCAGGCGGGGGAGAATTAATCTGCTGTGGCGAACCAATGGTTTTACAGGAGTAGATGGTAAAAATGGTTAAGATTGGAGATAAAATTCAAGAAGCTGATTGGAAAAAGGAAAAACACGTGCCTGTAATTGATTGCCCAGATTCAGTAAAGGCAAATGAGGTATTCGAAGTCAAAGTTGCTATTGGGAAGGACATTGCACACCCAAATACCACTGAACATCATATCAGGTGGATAATGCTTTACTATCAGCCTGAAGGCGAAAAAGCACTATATCAAGTTGGAAACTATGAGTTTAATGCACACGGAGAAAGTACACAGGGACCAAACACAGGACCGGTATATACAAATCACGAAGTAAAAACATCTCTAAAAATAGCAAAGTCTGGAACATTATTTGCAGTTTCTCTATGTAATATCCACGGGCTATGGGAATTCTCAAAAGAAGTTAAAGTTAATTAATTTTATTTTTTTATTCATATCACCAAAAATCTTAAATAATACTTTTCACAATTTTAATTGACCATGGATATAGAAAAAAATAATACTTCTAATTATTTTGGTAAAATAATAACATATTTTAAAAAAATTTATTATTCAAATATAAATCTTGATCCTGTTTATCTTTATACAACCTTTATTCTATTGTTAATGTTATTCGGATTTTTAATAATTCTTTATGGGCTGCCAATTCAATTTATGTTTCTTGTTGTTGTTTTTATATTGTTTATATCTCCTTTTTACTCCCGGCGTATTTATTATTCTATGATAGTATTTGCTGATATTTTATGTTTTTTTATAATATATGATTCTTCAAGAATCAGTATTTTTACTAAGCAAACATTTATTCTAAATTCTGTCCAGACTTTAGTAGTTTTAACGATTATAGTGTTAATAGTTTCTGAAATAATGCATTGGGCAATCCCAAACTTACTGAAAGCAGAGGCAGCTTTAAAGATAAGTCAAGAGAACTATAAAGACCTTATAGACAATGCAAATTCAATAATATTGACATTTGATAAAAAAGGGAATGTCTCTTCAATGAACAAATATGGATTGGAATATTTTGGATATAGCGAGAAAGATATCATTGGGAAGAATATAATTGGCAATATTGTACCAGAATTTGATACCCAGGGCAGATCAATGGGGAATATTATTTCTGAAATATTTACCACTAAAAAAAAGTTTATATCTTCCTTGAACGAAAACATTAAAAAAAATGGTGAAAGAGTTTGGATTTATTGGACGGATACAACTGTCAAAAATTTAGATGGAAAAGTTGAGTCTGTTTTATCCATTGGTAGCGATATAACTGAATTAAAAATGGCTCTAAATCAAATTGAGAAAAACATTCAGTACTTCGCAACAGGGATAGATCAAATACGAAATCCATTAGCAGTAATAACTGGTATAGCCGAATTAAAAATCAAGGATCCAAATATTTCTAAGAAACTATTAAAACAAATAGATTGTATAAATGAGATAAATTGTAGACTTGATGAAGGGTGGCACGAGTCTGAAGAGTTTAAGAAATTTATTCAAAGTCGTGAAATGATAAGTTATCTCTATACAAGTGAAAAGGATAGTTCTTCCCATTAAAATATTATTTTAATTAAAAAATAAATATTTGTTAAAAATGCAAAAAGTATTAATCCGTTTAAGTTTTTGAAGGCGATTTTTACAGATTTTATTTTTGAATCATTGTTCAATCCCATTAAACTAAATAAGAGTGGTATCCAAGATAGCACAAATATTATTAGGAAGTTTATATTTAACTCAAACAGATTAATTATATGAAATATTGAGTAAGTTATTGATGAAAATAACGCTGCCAAAAATATAATTTTTAGGCTTAAATTCCTTCCATTTTTTGTTACAAAACTCCGCTTTCCACTTAAAGTGTCTGTTTCCATATCAGGTATCTCTACGCTTAAAATAAAATAAATGCCGTACATTAGAAGGGGGATAGTGAACAGCAAGTAAGAAGTATCTATGAAACCTCTCATTACGAAGTAACCCATACCAGGAACCACAAAACCTATTGCAAACATAGTTGATATTTCCCCAAGCCCTCGATATGACAATCTTAATGGGGGCGCTGTGTAAAACCAGCCTAGAAGATTTCCAAAAATTACGTATCCCAAAAAGACCAATGAATACTTGTAATAAAGTGTAAAGATAAACCCAAGAATAATTGAAATCATGATCAATGATATCGCCATCCATTTGGAAACTTTTCTAAGTGACGGGTCGCTCTGTAATATTCCGCTACCTCCACTTACACTTGTTTTTTCACCAAATTTATCAGCTTCAAAATCAAAATAGTCATTACTGTACGATACCGATAAATGGCCCAAGAATAGTATGAAATAACCAAAAATTAACTTCCCAAAATTTAATTCTGCCCCCATTAAGACTGCAAATAATGCCCCTACCAAGAAAAGGAACAACCCCCCAAACACAAAAAAGAATCTGCCAAGTTTTAGGATATTAATTATTTTATTTTGGATAGAAAATGACTTCATGTATAAAATAAAAACTTGATATATTTAATTTTTACGGAAATTAAAAATAATAAACTTTAATTAAAACAAATTAATTATAAAATTTACATGTGGGGAAGAAAAAAGATCGACATAAATAATTTTTTTCTAATTTAGCCGCCTAAGTAGATAATATTCATAAGACGAATATAAAATATATAAATGGGAAGGAATTCTATTATTTGATACATATGAAAACAAAAATCATTATTAATGAAATTGAACCTAAATATTTTGTCGATACATTGAAATACATTTTATCCTTACCCGTTAAAGGTGTAAAACTCGAAAAAATAGAATTTCCACAAAGCCTCTCAAATGAAAACTTTGAAGTTTCAGAAGAGTTAAAAATTAAAGCCAAAATGGAGAACGTTACATGGGAAGATATATCCAACTCATTAAAGGATAATATCTCTATAATGATAACATCTCAAAATAGAATAAAAGTAAATGATTTAGAATATATTAGAAAGCTTTGCGATTATGAAATAGAAGAACGCATTGAAGAAAATAAGATAATATTTTGGCCTAAAGACAGAGAAATATTGTAATTCATTTATTAATAAAATATGTAAATGTGGGATAGAGTAATGTATAAGCTACTCTTTAGATCCTACCTTTCAATATGTTTAAATATAATTAAAGTAATTATTATTGGGTGAATAATATGGCTAAAGATATATTAAGGGCAACTGTAAGTTGGCAAAAAGATATGGAATATTTAGGGGTAGATAGCGTCGGGCATGAAATCCCTTTTGCAGCTTCAAAAGCTTTTGGGGGCAGTGGAAATCATCCCATTCCTTTAGAAGGATTACTCGCTACAGCTGGTGCATGTATAGCTGTCAATACTCAAATTTTATTGAGACAAATGCAAAAGGATTATACGTATTTTAATGTAGTAGTTGAAGGAACTAGAAAAGATATCTATCCCCGAATATTTGAAAAAATTCATGCAAATATAAAAATAAAAGGAAAACTTGAAAAAGAGTTAGTTGAAGAAATAATAAAAGAAGTAATGACAAAATTTTGCCCTATAACTGTTATTCTAGGATTAACAGCAGAATTGACTTGGGACATTAAGATGGAGTAATTTTCCCATATTTCCTTTATTTTGATTAATTATTCTTGTATTAGGGTATTCAATGGTAATAATAAGTTTTTTAAAAGACTCTATCTTTGATAAATCATGAAAAGAGAACTTTTAATGGGCAATGAAGCTATTGCCTTAGGTGCTTTTGAAGCCGGTGTTGAAATTATTGCAGCTTATCCTGGTACTCCTTCTACAGAAATTCCAGAAACTGCTGCACGATTTGCCAAGCAGTATGGTGCTTACGTTGAATTTTCTACTAATGAAAAAGTTGCCCTTGAAGTGGGCATAGGTGCATCATGGGCAGGAAAAAGAGCCCTTGTTACAATGAAGCATGTTGGAGTAAATGTTGCTTCTGATTCATTGATGACTTTAGCTTATACGGGAGTTGATGGAGGATTAGTTATTGTTTCTGCTGACGAACCCGATTGTCATTCTTCTCAAAATGAACAAGATAACAGAATATTTGCAAGATTTGCAAATGTGCCTTGTTTGGATCCATCTTCTCCTCAAGAGTCAAGGGACATGATACTCTTCGCATATGATTTATCCGAATTATTTTCTACACCTGTAATTTTAAGGCCGACTACTAGAGTATGCCATGGTAGGGGTGACGTCGAGTTAGGGGAAATTAATATCCAAAAGCGAGAAGGAAAATTCACAAAAGATATCACAAGGTATGTAGCTGTCCCGTCACATGCAAGAATACAACACAAAAAACTTCTAGATAAAATAGAAAAAATAAGAGAATTCGTTGAAGATTCTAACCTAAACTATACCATTCCAGGAGAAGGAAAGGTCGGAGTCATTGTTATAGGGGCATCTTTCAATTATTTGATGGAGTCACTTCAGATATTGGGTATTAAACTACCTATATTAAAAGTTGGGATTTCCCACCCCCTAGCAAGAAATAAAGTTTTGTCATTCATTAAAGATTTAGAGAAAGTAGTAATTATCGAAGAACTTGAACCAGTAATTGAAAATGATGTAAAAATTTTAATCTCTGAAAATCAATTAAATTTGAAGCTATACGGTAAAACTATATTTCCAAGAACTGGTGAGTTTTCAACCGATCTTGTAACTGAAATATTATCCAAATTCTTTAGGATTGACTTTCCAAAAGAACAATCTAAAAATATTATTGTTCCAAATAGGGCTCCGCTGTTATGTGCAGGCTGTCCACATAGATCGACATTTTATGCAATAAAGAAAGTAACTAGAGGCAAAGCTATATTCCCTTCCGATATCGGCTGTTATACGCTAGGATTCTCAAGACCTCTCCAAACAGTTGACACGTGTATTTCAATGGGCGCAAGTTTTGGGGTCGCATGTGGATTTGCAAAATCAACTAAAGAACCAATAGTTGCAACTCTAGGGGATTCAACATTTTTCCACGCAGGTATACCTCCCTTAATCAATGCTAAATATAATAATTCAAAGATAGTGGCTGTAATTCTTGATAACTTAACTACTGCCATGACTGGCCACCAGCCCCATCCCGGAACACAGTTAACTGCCATGGGTGAACCTGCAGGATCTGTATCTATAGAAAAGTTGATAGCAGGCATGGACATTCCAGTTGAGGTTGTTGATGCAACCGACGTTAAAAGTATTGAAGAAGCTCTAAAAAGAGGGCTTCAAAGTGAACAGGTATATGTGATTGTGTCTCGTGGGCCATGTGTTCTTCTAAAAGGGATTGAAAAGAGGCCGATTTATAGGGTTGAAGTCTCTATGTGTCGTGCATGCAAAGCATGTATAAAACTATCAGGATGCCCTGCATTAGAATTTAAAGATGGCCACTCAAGCATTAATCCCTCAGTATGTACTGGATGCGGACTATGTGCATATATTTGTCCTGTAGAAGCAATTATTAGGTAATTTCTTACTATAATAATATGCCTTCTATCATTACCTCATATTGAATATCCTTTATAGTTATATTCTATATTTTTTTAAAAGTAATAAAAATTTTTATGTATATTATTTAATGCCGTTACTTTTTTATTATTAAAAAGTTCAATATAATGAATAGTACTATTAGAGATTACTTATACTTTGGAGGTAATTCATGTCTGAAATAAAAGTTGATGTAAAAGGTCAAACTTGTCCTGTACCCTTAGTTGAGTGCAGAAAAGCTTTGCGTAAAGCAGCCATTGGGGATATTGTTGAGATCGAGGGAACACATACCGCTTCTAAGAAAGAGATACCTATGGCAGTAAAGGCTTTGGGGTATAAGATTGTATCAATTGAAGAGGAGGGCAATACTTGGAAAATAAAGATATGCAAGGAGTAAATCACTCACATCTTAATAAAGCCACAATAATTGTTCATAGCGGAGACATGGACAAAATTTATAGTGCTTTAATAATTGGAAACGGAGCTTTATCAATGGGCATGGAAGTATCGTTATATTTCACTTTTTTTGGACTTCAGAGATTGAAAAAAGGTGCACTTGACAAGGGCCCACTCTCAAAGATGAACATGCTAGGTCTAGGAAAAATGATTATTAAAAAAAGAATGGAAAAAGCAAATGTTGCTTCTCTTGAAAAAATGATTACAGATTTCAAAGAACTTGGGGGCAAAATCTTGGCATGCGACATGACTATGGAAGTAATGGGAGTAAACCCTGAAGACTTAAGGCAAGACCTAATTAGTGATTATTGTTCAGTCGGAACTTACATCAAAGAAGCAATGGAGTCAAGAATGACACTATTCATTTAGTGTGGTGTTATAATGGAAAAAAATGTTTATTTGGACAACGCTGCCTCCACAAGACTTGATGAAAGAGTTCTTGAAGCTATGAAAAAATATTATTTTGATGTATATGCAGTCGCAACTTCAGAATTTGGTTATTCTTTAGGGATTGAAGCAAGAGAAGCTCTAGACGAAGCTCGGGGATATATAGCTAATTACATTGGTGCAGATTTTGAAGAAATCGTCTTTACTTCAGGCAGCACTGAATCAAGTAATATGGCACTTAAAGGAGTTGCAATGTCACTCAAAGAAAAAAAAGGGAAACATATAATCGTATCCAAAATTGAAGATTTCCCCGTTCTAAACAGTGCAAAAAGTCTTGAAAGGCAAGGATTTGAAGTAACTTATCTTGATGTTGACCAGTATGGATTAATAAATCTTGACCAACTTGAGAGCTCGATAAGGAAAGATACAATACTTGTTTCAATTCAACATGCAAATCAAGAGATTGGAACTATGCAAGATATCTCTAAAATATCAGAGATATGCAAGAATAAAGGCGTGCTTTTCCACACCGATGCAACCCATACATTCACAAGAGTCCCAATTGATTTAAAAAAAATTCCTATTGATTTGGTCACTTTGTCTGCCCATACTATACATGGGCCAAAAGAGACAGGGGCCCTATTTATTCGTAAGAATACTCAAATATCAAAGTGGATGGATGGAGGGTTCCAAGAGTTCAATAAACGTGCGGGACTTGAAAACATCCCGGGAGCAGTTGGATTTGCTAAGTCCATAGAGTTAGTAACTCCTGAAGAAAATAAAAAAATAGGGGAGATGCGAAATCATCTTATTAAGAGAGTTTTGTCAGAAATACCAGATACAACTCTCAATGGACATAAAGAAAAGAGGATACCTCAAAATGTGAATGTTACATTTCATTATGTTGAAGGTGAATCCATTACACTTCACTTGGACATGAGAGGATTTTCAGTTAGCACTGGGTCTGCATGTTTCAGTAAATCTCTTGAAGCAAGTCATGTTATAATGGGCATTGGCGGTGATCATGAGAGAGCACACGGTTCGGTCCGATTCACATTTGGAAGATATAATACCATGGAAGATGTTAATTCAATCGTTGAAAATATCTCAGAAGTCGTGAATGAGCTTAGAAAAATTAGCCCCTTGGGTAAAATAAATGAGGAGGAGAAATAAATGAAATTTCCATATAATGAAAAGGTATTGGAGCATTTTCGCCATCCACACAACGTGGGCAAAATAGAAAATCCAGATGGAAAGGCGACCGAGGGAAGTCCAGCTTGCGGCGATATGGTTTCAGTTTATATAAAAGTAAATCCAAAATCCAATATTATTGAAGATATTAAGTTTGAGTCTTACGGCTGTGCATCTAATATAGCGACAGGGTCAATTATTACAGACATGGCCAAAGGTAAGACACTTGAAGAAGCAAAGAAAATTACATGGCAACAAGCAACAGAAGCCTTGGGAGGATTACCTCCAATTAAAGCACACTGCTCTGTATTGGCAGTTGAAGGATTGAGGGCAGCTATCCAAAACTATGAAGAAAAACACGGAATTATAGCTGAAAAAGTTCCGACAACAATAGAAATTGTTAATAACAGATTGAAGAAAGTTATGAATCCATTAACGGGGCTTGACGTAGTTAGAACAAATTTAATTAAAAAGATTGAAATTGATAATGGGAAAGTACTTCTTACCATTGATTTACCTCTTAATCATCAATTCGCAGCCTCAATAAAAGAGGAGATTAAAGAAAAAATAGAAACTCTTTGGGATGTCAAAGAAGTAATCGTCGATTTTATAGAATAATTTTTTAGTTATTCTTAAAAATAGAATCCATTTTCATTTCTATAGAGTTATCAACTTTATTGAGTGATTGGATGGAAATAATAACTATCTTACTAATTGCTATCGGGCTTTCAATGGATGCGTTAGCTGTTTCTGTTACAAGTGGATTAATTATAAACTCGCCAAAAATAAAAGACGCTATAAAAATTGCAGGAGCTTTTGGATTATTTCAAGCTTTTATGCCCTTGATAGGGTGGGGTTCTGGGTTAAAAATTTCAGATTTTATTTCATCATTCGATCACTGGATAGCCTTTTTTATTTTGATTTTTCTTGGAATAAAAATTATATATGAGACTATGAAAAAAGAATCCAAAAAAGAACAATTCAATCCTCTTGACAATAAAGTATTGCTGGTTCTTTCTATAGCAACTAGCATTGATGCATTAGCCATAGGCCTAAGTTTTGCATTTCTTAAAGTCAATATTATTTTACCAATTTTAATAATTGGACTCGTGACTTTTATTATCTGTTTCATTGGATTTTTTATAGGCGATAAATTTGGCCATTTTTTTGAAAATAAAGTTAAGATACTGGGAGGATTAATCCTAATCCTCATAGGCTTTAGAATACTTCTTGATCATTTGTTTTACTAGATAAATTTTACCAATAAGTTAATATAACAATTAATCTAAGATTAATTAAAGTAATCTCATCAATTAAAAGGTATTATTATGAGTCAATCTGATGAAAAAATTTCCTTTGGCAATCCAATCATCATCGTAACTGTCTATTTAGTTATGGGCATACTTTGGGTTTTATTCTCTGATGTTTTTTTAGTAACATTAGTAACAGATGTTCCCAGTTTAGTTTTTTTTCAAACTTTCAAAGGCATTTTATTTATTATCTTAACTTCAATTTTGGTATTTTACCTTATTAATCGCGGATTTAACAAAATCAAATCTTCACAAGAAATAATATCTGATGCCGAAAGAAAACATAATATTATATTGGACACGGTTGGGGACATTATACTCTATGTGGATAAGTATGGAAAAATACTTGACATCAATAAAAGAGTTGAAATTAAACTAGGATATAAAAAAGAAGAATTATTGGGAAAAAGTTTTATGGATGTGGGTATTCTTGATGTTAAGTACGTTCCTAATTTGGCTAAAATGTTTAGACAAGGCATAGGCAATCATTCTGGAGATAAAATAGAACTTGAATTGAAACACAAAAATGGAACTCTCATTGCAGTTGAAGCTAACAATAAATTTATTATACAAAATGATGAAGTTGTAGGTTCTGTTACAGCATTTAGAGACATTACAGAAAGAAAGAAAGCCCTAGTCCAAATAGAAAATAATATAGAACATTTTGCACATCTTATTGACCATATTAGAAATCCCTTGGCAATACTCAATACTTTCACCCAAGTCAGAATCACTGATCCTGAAATAAAAGAAAGCCTAACCACGCAGATCGAAAGAATCGATGAAATTATAAAGCAATTAGATGAAGGCTGGATGGACACAGAAGATACTAGGAAGTTTTTGAAAAATTACAAGTAACTATAATAAAATAATTTATTTATTCAAATATCTCTAGCCATTCATTTATCCCTATATTTTTCTTGACAGATGATTTGATAATTTTTATTTTTGGATTTAGAGACAGACAATCCTTTTTCATTTTTTCTGGGCTTGAATCGACAGCTTCAGCAATGTCAATTTTGTTTATTACGCATATATCCGAAAATCTGAATATTGTGGGATGTTTCAGTACAATATCGTCCCCTTCACTTACACTAACTATAACAATTCTTTTATCCTCACCAAGAGTAAAATCTGAAGGGCATATCAAATTCCCAACATTTTCCATTATAAGGAAATCAAGATCTTGTAGGATTCCTCGTTCCTCAAGATATTCTAGTTCATGAGAAATCAAATGAGCATCTAAATGGCATTCCTTTCCGGTATTTAGGGGGATTACTAGGCAATCATGTTTTCTAAATCTGTTAGAATCATATTCGGCAACTACGTCCCCTGCTACAATTCCAACCCTTTTTCCTTTTTTAACTAATTCATCGATTGCAATTTCAATTAGAGAAGTTTTCCCTGAGCCTATGGCCCCCATTACATTATAAGATTTGATCCCATACTTTTTTAGAAGTGCTTTATTTTCGCTAGCTATCATTGAGTTTTCTTTTATTATATCTTTCTCAATCTCTATGTCTGCAGTTTTATGCATAATATTAAAAAATAAAATTTATTTAAATAATTAATCATATAAAAAGTGTCCATGTCAAAATAGAATAATTTTTGCAATATCAAATTTTAAAAATCGTTTACCAAAAGATTTATAATTAACAAATTAATCAATAAAATAGTTTGGACAACGTATGTTCCGGAGGGATTTATATTAGCATGGCAGTTTCTGAAGGTTATAATTATGATAAGATAGGTAACACTGATTATGCAGAAGAGCCATTAAATTTATCAGATAATGCGATAAAAGTGTTAGAAAGGAGGTACCTAAAAAAAGATCAAGAAGGAAATGTTGTAGAAAATCCAAATGATCTTTTTTTGAGAGTTGCTAAAAGCATTGCAATTGCAGATTTAATTTATGATGGCAATGCTGATGTTGAAGGATTAACTAGAGATTTTTATGAGATGATGACAAAGTTTGAATTTCTTCCAAATTCACCAACACTTATGAACGCTGGAAGGGAACTCGGACAGTTATCTGCATGTTTTGTTTTACCCGTTGATGATTCTATTGATAGTATTTTTGATGCAATAAAATATACTGCTTTAATACATAAAAGTGGGGGAGGAACAGGCTTTTCTTTCTCAAGACTCAGACCAAAAAATGACGTAGTCCTAACAACTAAAGGAATATCTAGTGGCCCAGTTTCCTTCATGACTGTATTTGATACAGCCACGGAGACGATAAAACAGGGTGGAACGAGAAGAGGAGCCAATATGGCCATTTTAAGAGTTGATCATCCTGATATCTTAGACTTTATTAAATGCAAAGAAGAAAATACTAAACTTAATAATTTTAATATATCTGTCGCAATTACAGATAAGTTTATAGAAGCATTTGAGAGTGGAAAAGACTACGAACTATTTAATCCAAGAAATGGAAAAATAGAAGGAAAATTAAATGCAAAAGAGGTATTTAATCTTATAGTTAATATGGCGTGGAAAAATGGAGAACCCGGCATAGTTTTCATTGATAGGTTAAATAGAGGGAATCCAACCCCTGCCATAGGTGAGATTGAAAGCACTAATCCTTGTGGGGAACAACCACTTCTCCCATATGAATCATGTAATCTTGGCTCCATTAATCTTTCAAAGTTCTTAAAGAAATCTTCTAAAGGATATGAAATAGACTTTGATCATCTAAGGGAAGTAATAAAGAAATCTGTTCATTTCTTAGACAATGTTATTGATGTCAATAGGTATCCTTTAGCTCAAATCGAAGACATGACAAAAGGTAATAGGAAAATAGGATTAGGGGTTATGGGATTCGCCGATATGCTACTTAAAATGGAGATACCTTACAATTCAGAAGGCGCAGTTGACCTTGCAAAAAATGTAATGAATTTTGTAAAAGAAGAAGCCACAGAAACTTCGAGAGACCTTGCTTCAAAGAGGGGGCCATTCCCAAATTTTGAAAAGAGTGTATTTTATGAGAGAGGAGAAGCTCCAATTAGAAATGCTACAGTTACCACAATTGCACCAACAGGCACTATAAGTCTCATAGCGGGCAGTTCAAGTGGAATTGAGCCAATATTTGCAATATCCTATATCAGGAATGTTATGGATAAAGATGAGCTTTTGGAAATAAATCCTGTGTTTGCCGAGATATCCAAGGAAAGGGGAATTTATAATCAAGACTTAATGAAGAAAATTGCAAAAGAGGGAACTCTAAAAGATATGGATGAAGTTCCTAATGACATTAAGAAAATATTTGTAACTGCCCACGATATTACTCCAGAATGGCACATCAGAATCCAAGCAGCATTTCAAGAATATACTGATAATGCTGTTTCTAAAACTATTAATTTTCCAAAGAGTGCAACTGAGAACGATGTTATGCAAGCGTACCTTTTAGCATATAGAAGTGGGCTCAAAGGAATCACTATATACCGAGATGGGTCTAGAGATGAACAAGTTTTGAACATTGGAAAAGTGAATAAAAAAGAAACTGCTATTCAAAAAGCTCCAAGACCAAGACCAAAAGTTACCAAAGGATTCACAGAAAAAATAAGAACTGGATGTGGCAATCTTTATGTTACAATAAATGAGGACGAATATGGGCTTTGTGAAATCTTTATGCAAATGGGTAAATCCGGAGGCTGTCCAGCAAGTCAAAATGAAGCAATAGCAAGATTAATCTCATTGGCTTTGAGATCAGGAATAAGAATTGAATCTATTCTAGAGCAGTTAAGACATATAAGGTGCCCAATGCCAACATGGGATGAAGGTATGCCAGTTCATTCATGTGCCGATGCAATAGCTATAGTTTTGGATAGATACATTAAGAAAGAACTTAATACAAAACAAGAAAGACTCGATGTTGTAGTAACCTCAAATGGCGGATCTAATCATACAGGAATGCCTGCGCAGTGCCCGGAATGTGGTGAAGTATTAGTTTTTTCTGAAGGATGCGTTAGCTGTAAATGCTGTGGTTATACAAAATGTTAAATTAATTTTTTTAATCATTTTTAAGAAGTGCTATCTCAATATATTCGTTATTTGTTGTAAAAGAGCGAAAAGATCTTTACTACTTCTTAATATCTCCCATAATTATACTATTTTATAGCCCCTTCTATGCATTAGTTAGATTCAAAGGATATCTAGCTGTTATCTTAAGAAGAGATCCAGTATGGAGGCAATCGATTATTTATCTATTAGACTTTTTAGATACTCTGAATATTCTTTTATATCCATTAAATTGATTTTTTCTTCAAGATCTGTAGACTTTATTTTGCATATCCAGGAATCATAAGGTTTTGTATTCAGTAGGTCTGGAGAATTTTCAATTTCTTTGTTAGTTTCTATTATGTTTCCAGAGATTGGGGAAAAAATGTCTAAAACAGTTTTGACAGATTCTATTTGGCATAATAATTCGAATTGCTTCACATTAGTACCAATTGCTGGAAGTTCGATAAATGCTATTTCTCCTATTTCTCTTTGCGAATAATCATCTATACCCACAATACATGTATCCCCATCAATCTTAATCCACTCATGTGTTTTTGAATATAATAAATCATCCTTAAACGAATATGTTCCTATTTCCATTAAAACACCAAATATTTCTTTTTCAGTATATTTAAAACTTTAACTAATTAAATATTTTATAACGGCAAGCCTTATAAATATTGTGAATATTTATTCATAAAGGTGATGTCATGAAAGTAGCTGTGGCAACAGATGATAAGATCAACATATCTCATCACTTTGGAAGAACCTTAGGATTTAGAGTATTTGATATTGACAGTAAAAAAATATTGAATGAAGAATACCGACAAAATATTGGAAAAAGCAACGGACAATGTGGAAGCTGTGACCATTCAAGCATGATTAATAACATTAAAGACTGTGATTTAGTCATTTGTTACGGAATGGGAATGGGGATATATAACGATCTTGTTAGAAACAACATTAGGGCTGTTATTACAGAAGAAGTAACTGTTGATGGAGCAATAAATAAACTTATTGAAGCTGATCTCATAAATAGGCTGGATAAATTACATTAAATTTAATTTTTTTAAATCGAAAGATAATTTAATAAGTTGGCATATTTTATCATTAATAGGAGATTAAATGAAACTTGTAATTATTGGAGGGGGTGCATCAGGTTCAGAAGCAGCTCTTGAAGCAAGAAAATTTGACAGAAGTGCCGAGATTACAATAATTGAAAAACAAAAATTTCCCCAATATTCTTTATGCGGGCTCCCTTATGCAGTATCCAGGGATATTGATAACTTTGATAAGCTTATAATTTTCCCGAAAGAATTCTATGAAAAACAAAATATTAAACTTCTTCTCAAAAAGGAAATCAAAAAAATTGATGCCCAATCTAAAAAAGTTATATTTAGTGATGACTCTGAAATAGAATATGATTCTTTAATTATTGCAACCGGAGCAGTTCCCTGCAATTATAAGATGGGCTATCAATACCCTAAAGGGATTTATTTCATAAGGACTATGGCTGACTCCATAGAACTATCTAATAAAATTGATAATTCAAAAAAAGCAATTATATATGCATATGGGTGGGGCTGTAAAGCAGGTTGTAAAGGCTGTATTTCTGGTAGAATATCCTTAGAAATGGCTTATGCTCTGAAGAAGAGGGGGCTTGATGTAACAATTGTTTCTAAAGAGGCTAGGCCATTAAGACAACAAATCGATAGCGACATGAGCGAATTAATTGTTGAATATTTAAAATCTAAAGAAATAAATCTGATAAGTGACAAAGCTAGTATAGATATAGTTGGTGAAGATAAATTAGAGGGATTAAAAGTAGATGATGAGTTAATTGAATCTGATATTATTATAATGGCTTCTGGGACCCGCACAAATACTTCTCTAGCCAAAGATTGTGGACTTGAAATACAGAAGGGGATTAAAACTAATTCAAAGCTTGAGACATCGATTGATAAGATTTATGCATGTGGTGATTGTGCAAGTGTTAAATACCATTTCACTAAAGAATCTTTTTCTTCTAGCCTGGGGACAAATGCAGTTAGAGGGGGGAAAATAGCAGGCATTAATTCAGTCGGGGGAACCCAAGAACTGGAACCCGTAATTAATATCGCAATAATGGATTTCTTTGATTTAAAAATAGGTGCATTTGGATTAACAGAAGATGATCTATCCAAAATGGGGGTAGAATATGTGAAAGCGAAATACAAAGGTAAATCAAGGGCAGAATACTATCCAGGGCATAAGGATGTTATTATCAAAATTTTGGCTTCTAAAGAAGGAGACATATTAGGATTTCAAGCTATTGGCGAAGAGGGGATATTTGCCCGAACACTTGCAGTAGGATTTGCAGTTCAGAAAGGTATTAAGATTAAAGAATTAGCAAAAATCGAAAACTGTTATAGCCCTCCCATATCCTCTACAATAGATCCAGTTCAAATTTGCGCGGAACTTGTACTAAAAAGAATAAAATAACATTTTATTTAAGTTCCCCATCTTTTAAATAAATTATTTTCAACGCTTATTTGATCCAAGATTCTTCCAACAACAAAGTTAATCATTTCCTCCATATTTTTTGGCTTGTGATAAAATGCGGGCATAGCAGGGAGGATAATTGCACCTTCTTCAGATAAAATTGCCATACTCCTTAGATTAATTGAAGTCAATGGAGTTTCTCGCGGAACAATTACTAATTTCCTTTTTTCTTTTAAGGCAACAGCAGCCGCCCTTGTGATTAGATTGTCTTGTATGCCTACTGCTATTTTTGAGATAGTAGAAATTGAAGCAGGACAAATCACCATGAAATTAAAAGGATGACTTCCAGAAGCAATTGGCGCATCTATTTCAATGTTTTTGTAGACTTTGTACGCGTATTTGTTTAAATTTTCTACTTTATATTCAGTTTCGTCTTCAATTATTTTTTTTGCACCTTCACTAACTACTAAATTTATCTTTCCTTTGAGATTTTCTAATAATCTGATGCCGTAAATAACCCCGCTGGCACCTGTTATTGCAAGAATTCCTTCCATACATTATATGGTAATTGTAACTATTAAAGATTTACCTTTCTAAAATAATTAAAAATATTCCGAAAGTTATATAAGTTACTCTTTAAGATTCCTTCTATAATATAATCCTTTTAATGGTGAATCTATGAGGATTCTTCTAATACATAGCGACTATTTAGAGTATGAAATAACTTCAAAGACAAAAATAGCTGAAGTAATTGAAGATTCTTTGAAACAGGGCAGAATGGAAGATTGTCTTTCTGTTTTTGCGGCTGTTGAAGAAGGGGATGACGACTCCGTAATTGAAAATACAATAAATGAGATAACAGAAGTTTCGAAATCTGTTAAATCGCAAAAAATTTTCCTTTACCCTTACGCTCATTTGAGCAATGAACTTGCCTCCCCTGACGTTGCAGTCAAAATTCTAAAAGATCTTGAAGCAAAACTAAAACCTAACTTTGAAGTAAAAAGAGCTCCTTTTGGATATTATAAAGCCTTTAAGGTTTCATGTAAGGGGCACCCATTGTCTGAACTTTCTAGAAGTATAAAATCACAGGGTAAGGGGGAAGTTGTTTCTGAAGCATTAAAAGCTGAAGAAAGGATCAAATCAAATTGGTTTATACTTGACCCTTCATTAAATCTTATACCTCAAAATCAATTTGATTTTAAGAATTATGAAGGCCTTAAAAAATTGGCGGAATATGAGGTAACCCATTCTAGAAAAGTCGATATGGTTCCTCCACATGTAGAGTACATGAAAAATTTAGAACTTGTCGACTATGAAAAAGGATCGGACCCGGGAAATTTAAGGTGGTACCCAAAAGGCGTTCTCATAAAGAGATTACTTGAAACACAAGTTACGGATAGCATCCTAGAATATGGTGGAATGGAAGTAGAAACACCAATTATGTATAGTATTACTCATCCAATGCTTTCAAAGTACCTAAATCGATTCCCGGCAAGACAATATATTGTTAAATCTGGTAATGATGATTACTTCCTAAGATTTGCAGCATGTTTTGGCCAATATCTTATGAAACACGACATGATCATATCTTACAAAGACCTTCCTCTAAGGCTTTATGAATTAACAAGATATAGTTTTAGGAGGGAGCAAAGAGGGGAGTTAGTTGGATTAAGAAGATTAAGGGCATTTACAATGCCAGATATGCATACCCTTGCCCCTTCAATGGACGATGCAAAGAAAGAATTCATCGAACAATTCAAATTATCAATGAAGTGGATGGATGAACTAGAACTTAAGTATGAAGTTGCCATAAGGTTTGTCAAATCATTTTATGATGAAAACAGGGATTTTGTCGATACTTTAATGTCATTAATCAAGAGACCTGTTTTAGTTGAAATGTGGGACGAAAGGCCATTTTACTTTGTCATGAAATTTGAGTTTAATTTTGTTGATTCATTAAATAAAGCTTCGGCCCTTTCAACTGTCCAAATAGATATAGAAAATACTGAGAGATTTGAAATCAAATATTTTGACGAAGATGGAAAAGAAAAATATCCTCTAATGTTGCATGCTTCAATTTCTGGCGCAATTGAAAGAAATCTATATGCACTTCTTGAAACAGCATATATGGAATCTAAAAAAGGTAAAAAACCAATGCTTCCATTATGGTTATCTCCTACCCAGGCAAGAGTCCTTCCAGTAGGGGAAGAGCAACTTCAATACTCTTTGAAAGTCTTGGAAGAACTTGAGAAAGCAGGCATAAGAGTAGATATAGATGACAGAGATCTAAGACTTGGTAAAAAGATAAGGGAAGCTGAAAAAGATTGGGTTCCGTACATTATTGTTATCGGAGAAGACGAAATTAAGAACTCTAACTTAAATATAAGATCTAGGGAGGATTCTTCTCAAAAGAATCTAACAGTTGAAGACTTTAAGAATACCATATTAGAGATTATCAAAGGAAAACCAACAAGACCATTACCGCTACCAAGAAAGCTTTCTTTAAGGGCCAGTTTTAGGTAGGCGTATAGAATGGAAAAAATAAAATGTGATGTATTAGTCGTTGGCGGCGGACTTGCAGGTTTAAGGGCCGCCATAGAAGCAAAAAAATATGTTAAGGATGTAATAATACTAACAAAAGGATATGTTGGAAAAGGCGGCTGTAGTTCAATCTCTGAAGGAATTTTAAATGCGCCTATTTCAGAAAATGATTCTTCTGAACTGTACTATGAAGACATAGTGAAGGGCTCGGCTAATGTGTCCGATCCCAAATTAGCAAGAATACTATCTGAAAATGCAAAAAATTCCATTCTTTCTCTTCAAGATTATGGAATTGAATTTAAAAGAGAAAATGGAAATCTTATTCTTAATCTATCGGGTGGCAATTCAGTTGCAAGAACTGTAAGAGTAGAACCACCCGGCCCAGGATGTGGAAGAATAATTCCCTTGAAACTAATGGAATACGCAAAAAATGATGGCATAAAATTCCTTGAAAAGACACATATGGTAAAACTCTTTGAAAAGAACGGCAGGGTTTTATCTAGTGTAGTATACGATGGAAACAATTTCTTAGAAATCTCATTTAAGTCTATTATTCTCTCTACAGGAGGTGCAGGAAATACCTACAGGAACTCCACAAATACATCTGATGTCGAAGGAGATGGATACTTTCTAAGTTTTGATGTTGGAGCATCTTTGATTGACATGGAATATGTACAATTTTTCCCTACAGTTGCCCTAAAATCTTATTTAGTACTACCCTTTATTTTTACCGATGGGGCTACACTCCTAAATAGTAAGGGTGAAAGATTTATTGGTAAATATGATTCAAATCTTTTAGAAAAAACAACTAGAGATGTAATGTCAAGAGCCATATTTACCGAAGCGCTTGAAGGCAGAGGTGTTGATGGGGGAGTTTATATCTCTTATAAAGAAGTTCCAGATAATATTCTTAAAACAAAATATTCAAAAGAATTAGACTTTTTCTTATCAAAAGGTATAGATCTAACCAAGGAAAATCTTTTAGTTAAGCCTTCATGCCACTTCTTCATGGGAGGCATAAAGATAAATCATAACTGTGAAACAAATGTCAAGGGATTATTTGCTTGTGGAGAAACTGCAGGTGGCGTACATGGTGCCAACAGACTTGCAGGTAACGCTCTAGCCGAAACATTGGTATTTGGAGAGATTGCAGGAAAGAGTGCTGCAGATTTTGCATTATCCAATAGCTTTGATCATGTCGAAATAAAATGTTTTACCGATTCCTTACCTCAACTAGGTGAAAATTCTTCCGAAAAAGACTTGATTAAAGAGATAAGAGAAATTATGTGGGTATATCTTGGAATTATTAGAGATGAAAAAGGAATAAAGGCCGCAATCAAACAGTTTTCTGAAATAAAAAATAAATTCGAAAAAATAAATTCTACACAAAATTACTTAGAATACTTTAAATTAAGAAATATTATTTTTGTAGCTCAGGCCGTAGCACTATCCGCTCTTGAAAGAAAGGAGTCAAGAGGGGCACATTATAGAAGTGATTATCCAAAAGAAGATAAGAATTGGAAAAAGGCAATCATAATAAAAAAAGGATTAGAAATAGAATACGAGGGGAGATAATTGTTATTAGCAATAATAGGAAGCCAGTGGGGAGACGAAGGAAAAGGGAAAGTTACTGATATTTTTGCTGAAAATTCGGATATCGTTGTTAGATTTCAAGGTGGAAATAATGCAGGGCATACAATAGTAGTTGGAGATAAGACTTACAAGTTTCACCTAATGCCCTCTGGAGCAGTACACAGGAAATCTCTAGTTCTGGGAAATGGAGTTGTAGTTGATCCTAAAGTATTGATTGAAGAGATTGAAAAATTAAAAAAAGATGGATTCAATCCAGATATCTCTATAAGTGATAGGGCGAATATAATAATGCCTTACCACAGGATTCTTGACGGAATTGAAGAGACGATGAAGGGCGCTCATGCAGCAGGAACAACAAGAAAAGGAATAGGCCCATGTTACTCTGATAAAATCTCTCGTTTTGGCATTAGATTTTCTGATTTATTAGATCTCGAAGTTTTTAGAGAAAAACTAAATTTAATCGTTCCAATAAAGCAAAAAATATTTGATGCATTTGGTGAAGATTTAAACTTAGATATTGAAGCTATATATGATGAATACGTTTCCTATAGGGGCTATTTGAAAAATTACGTAAAAGATACTTCAGTTTTTTTAAATAAAGCCTATGATGAGGGAAAGAATGTATTAATGGAAGGGGCCCAAGGAACCCATTTAGACATAGATCATGGAATTTATCCATTTACCACATCTTCCAACACAAATTCAGGAGGTATATGCACTGGAAGTGGGGTATCCCCTAATAAGATTGATAGAATTGTGGGTATAACTAAAGCATATACTTCAAGAGTTGGCGAAGGACCTTTCCCAACTGAGTTATTGGATAAAGAAGGAGATTTATTAAGGGAAAAAGGAAGGGAATTTGGAACTACAACTGGGAGGCCAAGAAGATGTGGATGGCTAGATTTAGTATTAGTTAAATATTCTTGCCTTCTAAATAACTTTTCCGGATTAGCAATAACAAAGATTGATGTCTTAACAGGGATGAAGAAGCTAAAAATCTGTTATGCTTATGATTATAAAGGAAAAACATTGTATGATTTCCCTTCAAATATGAGAATATTATCTCAATGTAAGCCTCTTTACGCCGAATTTGACGGATGGGAAGATTTTGATTGGAGTAAAATTAAAGATGCAAAATCTTTACCTAAAGAAATAAAGACATATACCCAATACATAGAAGAACAAACTAAAACACCAATCTGCATGATTTCATATGGTCCAAAAAGAAATGAAACTTTATTAATAAAAGATCTTTTTAGAGGAGTATAATTGTTTGGGCTTTTTAATAAATTCAAATATAAAATGGCCATTGTTGTTAGAGACGATCTAAAACTATCTAAAGGAAAACTTTCTGCTCAAGTAGCTCATGCTGCAGTAAGTTGTGCTATTAAATCTGAAAAAAACAAAAGTAAATATTTTTCTGAATGGTTTTCAGAAGGACAGAAAAAAGTTGTCTTGAAGATTGAGGATTTAGATTCCCTTCTTAAAGTTTTTAATGAGGCTAAAAGTGTCGGATTGACAACAGAACTTATTAAAGATGCAGGATTAACAGAGATCCCCCCTGGAACTATCACCGTACTTGGTATAGGGCCGGCACCTGAAGATGAAATAGATAAGATAGTGGGCAATTTAAAACTTCTTTAATCAAAATAATACAAAAGCTTATATAAATAATCTTTAAAAAATTATCTTAAGCAGTATTGGAGGTAATAAAAATGAAGAAAATATTTATTGTCATATTAACATTGATATTGGCGATTTCTGTGTTTGTATCTCCTATGTTGGCAGCAGAAAATACGCCCCCTGAACTTGAAAATGGAGTTTTATTGTACACTTTCAAGAATAATACTTTTTCGTATAAATTTCAAGTAGAGTACAAAGATGCAGATGGAAATATGCCCAGATATATGTTTGTATTCATAAATGGCTCAAGAAGAGAAATGATAAAAGCTGATGAAACAGATAATAACGCAAAGGACGGAATATTGTATATCTTACCCATGTACGAAGATGAACTTTTTGAATTAGCTCCAAAAGCTAAGGAATGGCAGATAGAGTACTGGTTTAGAACAAATGATGGGAAAGGTCCTGTAATCACTAAAGCTTCAAAACTATTTGTATTGGATACTGAATCAATGGGACTTACTACAAGTAACTCTGCCGGCGGGGGGTCCTCTGGTGGCTCTGGAAGCGGCTGTGGCTGTGGCAAATAAAAGGAACCAATACTTTTATATATCTTTTTTTTAAACCTATGACAAGGTGAAATTATGGAATTCTATGTATTCATAGCGATTGTAATAGGATTGTTAGTATTATTTTCTATAATTGAAGGTTTAAGTAGAAAAAGAGATACTTTGAACAAACCTCCATTAAAAGGCAATGAAAGAAATACTCAATATGTGCCTCAATCAATTCCAAAAAAATAAATAATATAAAAAATTATTTTTTTACTCTTTTCTTAGTATATTTTACTATTAAGTAGATTATACCAATTAGTATTATAATTGGTATAAAGAATCCACCCAATATAATAATGCCCGCAACAGAAGTTATAAATGCGTCTATAGCTCTGTCAAAGGCGTTCTTTATGCCCCACTCATGAATTACTTCTTGTGGTTCATATAGATTTATGTAAAATGTGCCAAATGAGGTCGTATTATCAAGGTATTTGATTCTCCCCTCATAACTTTCTATTTCGCCTCGGATCCTTCCTAGTTGAACTTCAATTGCCAAGACATCCTCTACATCTTCTGCCATACTAAGTAGTTCTGTATATCGTTTTTCCTGATTTCTTAAGTTTTTCAATCTAGCTTGTAAGTCCATATATTGCTCAGTAACATCGTATGAGGAAGTTTCTTTTGATTTTATCTTTCCAACCTGAATAAGAGAATCTCCAAACTCCTCAAATCTATTCTCAGGTATTCTAACTGTAATATTGCCACTTTTAGTTCCTGAATCTGAAGTCCACATATTTGAGTTAGTTACATAACCTCCAAAATTAGAGGATAATTCTTTTATTTTAGATATTGAAGAATCAAAACTTTCAACCTCAATGTTGGCATTACCATTTTTAACAACTTTTCGATCATTAGAGTTCAATTCACTTGATTCAGTATAAATTTGAGTGCCAGTCTTTGAGTACGCATCAGCTTGAGGCGTTCCTCCATATCCAGGGGATGAAGAAACTCCCTCTTCATACACTACTCTTTTTGAGTATATGTTTGACCCAAAAAATAAAGTTCCCACAAAAAATCCTGCCATTAGGATTGCAATTATACCTATTACACCGAATAGAATATATGATTTTTTCAATTCTATCACCAATAGAACATAATAATGGTTTATATTTATACATTTCGATATGGTTCAATTCATATTGAATCTTTATTGTTCAGTTTCAAAGTCTTAAAGAAATATTCTGTTATGGTGTCTCCTACTATACGCACCATTATCTCTTTATCTTCGGTATAAGAAAAAGCCCCCAATGATATCTTGGCAGCAGCAAAATTCATATGTCCACCAGCAGAACCTAATTTAGAAAAAGCTTTAGTAATTACCTTACTAATATCAATAACTTGATCTCTTGATCTGGCAGAAACATATGCGTGATCTTCAATTATCCCAATAACTAAGGATATGGTAATCCCTTCAAGTTTTAATAGCAAGTCTGCAGATTGTGATAAGGATTCACGGTTTTCTACGTATCCGACATTAGAAATAACGTATTTATCATATATTTTTTTATTATTTATTGCCTTAGACAATACATCAAGGGTGGATGAAGACATATTTGGATTTTCAATGATGTTTAAAATTTCTTTATTAACTTTAGGTTTTAAAAAATAAATTGCGTCTGTATCTTCTTTTTCGAAATTTCTTTTGAAATTATTGGTATCGACAAGGATTCCATACATTAGTCCTGTTGCCAGAAATTCATTCACTTCAACCCCAAAATCTCTCAAATATGAAGTCATAATTGTAGCGGTGGCACCAACTTTTGGTCTTATGTCTACAAATTCTGCATCTATCTTTTCCTCTTCAGTATAATGATGGTCAATAATAATGTCGGGCTTTATTTCTGAGGGAAATATTGTTGTATTAGAAAGATTTGGCATGTCAATAAGTGCAACTTTTTCATACTCTCTTAATAGATATTTTTTGTGTTCTGCTATCTTTTTAAAATCCCATTTTAAAAGTTCAACCATCATTTTATTTCCTTCATGGCCAATTTCTCCGCCATAATAAATATCCGCGTTTACCTTAAAGCTTTCTGCAATTGTTTTGAGAGCATAAGCACTTGACATAGCATCTGGATCAGGATTGTCATGCATTACTATTGCTAGAGATTTAGATTTTTCAAGAATTTTTTTTAACTGATCTTTATTTCTCCAATATGTTGCAACTTCAAGTTGATTTACTATTATTTGGGCCATTGACCTATCAGGGGTAACAACAAAATCAGCCCCCATTTTTTTAAGTCCTGAAATATGTTCTGAACTCGGAGCGTTAATTATTATTAAAGCTTCTTTATTTAATTCTCTTGATATTTTCAAAGCTTCAATATTCACTTTATGATCGGAAGTTGTAATTATAATCTCTTTAAATTTTGAAATATTAACGCCTATAAGATTAAAGGATTTTGTAAAATCAAAAAGATAAGTCTTGCAGCCAATCCTTTCT
>JABLXD010000015.1 GCA_013178285.1 Methanofastidiosum sp. | reverse complement strand
CAACTATAGAAAAAAGAGTAAAATTTACAAAAGGGAGCAACTTCATAATTTGGGAGTTAGGGTCAAAAATGCCACGCCTTTTTTAAAAATCAATGGGGGCGAATACTTTAGAATTGACAGGTGGATCGAATGCAAAAGTCACTAAGTGTATCAGAATATCTTTCAATGAATAAGAATGTTTCTCCAATTCTTATAGAAAAATCAACAAAAGTATCGTGGTACGAATTGAATATTTCGGCTGATCCAGATATAGTAAAAATCAGAAGAAAAGTTGGAGAGGTAAGATCAGAAATACATAGAATGAGGGGTTTTGTCAGATTCAATTCAATTAACGATAAGATACTTTTTGGTTACATTAAACCTGAACATGAAATAGGTGGATTAATTGCAGATATTTTCGCTAAAAGATTCCAAAAAAATATTATTATCCTGGGTAATGATCATAAAGTCTGGGTATCGTACTACTCTGAAAAATCATACAAAAAATATGAAAACTCAAAAAGTCTAAAGGAAACCTTAGAAGAAATAAAGACTTTAATCGGATCAAATCAAGAATTAGACATATCAAGAATATGGCAAGTTTACTATGATTCACAATATATCCAAGAAAGAGAAAACCACAAACTATTCTATAAAAACATGCCGAAAAAATATCTGAAATCGGCAGGGAACAACATAGAATTAAGATTAAACACTAAAACTTTGGACGAATATTTATCTGATTAAAAAATTAGATAAAATTAAGAATTTAAAATATTAAGAATATCTTTAGTGACTTCACTTATATTTTTCTTGCCGTCGACATTTTTTATTTTTTTCTTATAGTATTCTATAAGTGGAGCAGTTTGTTTTCTATATACTTCAAGCCTGTTCCTTACGACTTCTTCTTTATCATCGTCTCTTTGATGGAGCTTTAAATCACAAGAATCACAAGTCATTTCTTTCTTAGGTTTCTTAAACATTAGATTATAGACTTCTCCGCAATTTGAACATGATAATCTTTTGGATATTCTATTGATTATGTCTTCATCCGGTACATCGATGTTTATGATATGATCTAAAGATATGTCCATTTTTTCCAACAAGTCATCCAAAGCTTCGGCCTGAGCAATCGTCCTAGGAAAGCCATCAAGTAAAAATCCCCTTTTACAATCATCTTCTAAAAATCTGTCTTTCATCATGCTGATAATAATATTGTCAGGAACAAGGCGACCAGAATCCATATATTCCTTTGCAGCCCTTCCTATCTCCGTCCCTCTTTTAACATTGTTTCTAAGTATATCCCCTGTAGAAATATGAGGTATGTTAAAATTCTTACAGATGACTTCAGCCTGAGTCCCTTTACCGCAGCCTGGCGGACCTAAAAGAATTATTCTCATTAAAACACCAATTAGAGACTTTTATAATTGTTTTTAAAGTTATTCTTTTGATAAAGGATGCGCTTTATCATAAACTTTCTTTCTTCGTTCATCTGTTATATGAGTATAGATTTGTGTAGTTGATAGATTAGAATGCCCTAGTAATTCCTTAATAACTACTATATCAGCATCACCTTCAAGCATATGTGTTGCAAATGAATGTCTTAATACATGAGGTGTTACCTTTTTTTCTATCCCCGAGTCTATAGAGTACTTCTTTATTAACCACTGAATTGTTCTTGCCGAAATTCTGTCTCCATGTGTACTTAAGAATAGAGCTTCGTTTGAATCATTTCTCTCTAAAATATATTGTTCCAACATTTCTCTTGTTTTAGAGTCAACAAATACAATCCTATCCTTAGATCCTTTACCAGAAACAACATGGATTGATTCTGTCTTAATGTCGTTTTTATTAAGTTTGACTAGCTCTGAAACTCTTAAACCAGTAGAATATAATAATCTGATAAGGCATTTATCACGTAATTTATTAGGTTTTTCAAGTAAAATTTTTATCTCTTCTTTAGTCAAAAACTTGGGAAGCGGCTTAGACAATTTTGGAAGCATTACTTTGTCTGCAATGTCGATATTTTGGTATCTAAAAAAAGAACGTAAAGCATTGAGGTGTCTATGTATAGTTCTATTGGTGGCATTTTTATCATTCTTGAGGTATATCATATATCTTTTGATATCTTGTTCTGTTATGTCTTTAGGATCCTTATTAGTATAATCGAAAAAATTGGAAAGTGTATAGCCATAATTTCTGATAGTGTTTTTAGATTGGCCTCGAAGTTCCAGTTCCATCAAGTAATCTTCAAGCATGAATAAAAATAAGAACGATATATATATAAATTTTGCGCATAATTAATTAAAAGCTTATAAATTCATTGTCATACCACATCTCATGCTAATACCTTATCTTGCCCTAATGGGAAGAATTATTCTCTTAGGGTGGGAAAGAATTCTTGTAAAAAAACTAGGGCAAAAATCAGATAGTATTAGTGGAACATTTTTATTTTTTGGAATAGGGACAATATTCTTAATTCCCACACTTTTTTTTGTAGATATCGTTCTGAATACTTCAATCCTGTTGTTTGTTACGTTGAGTAGTTTTGTGTATTCAATTGCATTTATGCTATATGTAAAATCACTATCCGAGGGAGAGGCTTCTTTAGTGAGCCCTTTGTACAATTTCAATGTCTTCTTTCTATTGATATTAGCCGTAACTTTTTTAGAAGAAAAATTAACTCTGTTCAAGATACTTGGGCTAATGTTCTTATTTTATGGAGTTTCTTTCCTTAACAGAAAAAGTAATATATTAGAATCATTCAAAGCAATTTTTTTAGATAAATCTTGTCAATATATGATAGGAGCTTCGCTATTAATAGCAATTGGAAGAACTATTGACGGTAATGCAATTAGATTTGCAAGCCCATTGCTTTATGCTTTTTATCTGAATGTAGGCATATCACTCTTCTTATTATTATATATCTTAACTAAGAGTAATATATCAACGACAATTAAATTATTTAATGAAAAAAGAAAAGTTGCAACTTTGAGCGGGGGATTGAATGCATACTCTTATTTATTCTTATTAATAGCATTCACTGGGATAGAAGTAAGTATTGCTGAGCCTGCTTCAATGACCGCTATGATTATTACAGTAGTTTTAGCAGGGAGAATACTAAAAGAGAATATAAAAGAAAGACTTTTAGGAGTGGCAATAATGCTTATTGGGCTTTGGATGCTATTCATATAGTTTCATGAAAAATATTTAGATCAACAAAGTCGCTCCTTGATTTTTATTATCATATTAAATTGATGATTTTACTAATTTATAATCAAAAAGTACTCGATTCCACGTCATGCCAAATCCGGCTTAAATAAAGATAATTTTATAAGCAATTTTTATTTGTAAATTTCAGATTAGCTATGCATCTTTTATTTATAATAGGCATTGGTGGATTTATAGGTGCAGTATTAAGATACCTAGTAAGTGGATGGGTACAAAATGGAATATCTTATTTTCCATTAGGAACTCTGAGTGTAAATGTTATAGGAAGTTTCTTCCTTAGTGTCATATTATACCTCACTGAAAATAAAGGATTATTTAGCGAAGAAACAAGAATTTTCTTAACGATTGGAATATTGGGTGCATTCACAACTATGTCTACTTTCAGTTATGAATCTTTTAGATTATTGGAAAGTAAGGAAACTTTATATCTTTCAATTAATATAATTGCTACAGTCTTATTAACTTTATTTGCAGTTCTATTGGGAAAAATATTTGTGCTTTCATTATGGAGGTCATAGATGAAAAAAGAATCAGAAGCAATCCTTTTAAGAATCTTCATAGGAGAATCAGATAGATATGAAGGTAAACCTTTGTATAAATATCTTGTAGAAATGTTTAGGAAAGAGGGCTTATCTGGAACTACAGTATTAAGAGGTATAGAAGGATATGGAAAAACTAGCAAAATGCAAACTATGTCTATATTGAGATTATCTACAGATTTACCAATAATAATAGAATTAGTAGACCTTCCTGAAAGAATTGAAAAGATAAAACCCAAGTTAGATAATATAATCAAACAAGGATTGATTACCCAAGAAAAGGTAAAAATCATAATGTATGAAGGCACTACAACAGAAAAAAACAAATAATTCAATAAGATTTAAAACTTAGTTTTTTAATCTTCTTTATATAGAGATTGCATTGTTCCAATTATACCTTTGGAGGCTAATCAGTGGTAAGGAAAAAAAAAGTTCCAGTATCATTTTGGGAAGAACAACTTGAAAAAGAGAAAAAAGAAAATAAAGATCCTGAAAAAGTAAAGTTTATCAGGAATGTACTTATTTCAGAATATACCGCCCTTTATGAAAAGTTTTTATCCAAAGGAAATTATAAAAAAACAAACGAGATTAATGATAAAATTCACGAACTAAAGAAACAATTAGATGATAGTTCAAAAGAAGAAGTAGTTTGGTTATTCGAAAAAAAAGCTCTTGATTACTTACAAAATTCTTCATTTGATGAAGCGATTTCATATTTTAAAATAGCCTTAGAAAAATCTTTAAGTATACCCACCATAAAGCCCGAAGAAATTAAGAATATTAAAGAAAGTTTAAAAAAGGCTTATTTCGAAAAAGGTTCTTTTAATTTAAAACAAGAAAGATTTGATGAAGCTATAACTTCATTTAAGAAAATCTTAGATTTCTGTGTAGAAAATAGTGGAAAAAAATCTGATGAAACTAAAGAAGCATTAAACAATCTGGTAATATGTTACAATCAAAAGGGAGAATATTATGCAAAAAGAGATAGATTTGAAGATGCAATCAATACAATAGACAAAGCTATAGAAATTACTAATGACATGGGTATTGAAACAGAAACAGCGAAATCTGCTAAAAAGAATATAGCAAAAATACAATCTTTATTTGCTTTTAATCAGATTAACAAGGGATTATACGATTCTGCCATATCAAACCTTAAGAAAATCTTAGATATGGCATTACAAATATATGGAAATGATTCTGGAGAATATATAGAAGCTAGAAATAATTTGATTAAAGGCTACAACTCAAAAGGAAAAAATCTTCTTGAAAAAAGTAGGTATGATGATGCTATTTCTGCATTTGAGAAATCTGTTGAATTAGGAAAAGATGAAAAAAATTATTCTAAACATTTTAATGATTCTATTGACGGGATAATAAAAGCATACTTTCAAAAATCAGGGGCCTATGAAGAATATGGAAAGTATGAAGAAGCCATTCTTAATTTAGAAAAAGCATTAAAGATAGCGACAAAATATCAAGTCAACAAAATAAGAATTAATTATGTAACGGATAAATTATTCTTAATATTAAAAAATGAATATGAGTCTGCATCGAAAAATTATAATTCTCAAAAGATGAAAGAAATACTTGATATTGCTTTGAATCTTATTAGAAGTGGATATAACTCTATAAATTTTGATGAAAATACTATAAGGCTATATTTTGAAAGAATAAGAAATCAAAAAACAGAGGAAGGTCAAAAAAGAACTTACGAAAGATATCAAGAACGTGAAAAAGAGGATAAAAAAGAAAGAGAACAAAAGAAAAAAAGTGTTGTTGATGAAATATCAATTAAAGAACTACTTATTAAATTTGAACTTGAAGATAATGGCGATATTACAAAAGAACTAATTAAAGAGCAGTATAGGTACTGGGTTGACCTTTTACACCCCGATAAGAATATTAATAAAAGTGATGCGACTATAAAAAAAGCGGAAGAAAAATTAAAAGAGATAAATATAATATACAAAAAGCTTATTGAACATTATCCTTGAATTGATAAATCCAATTATTATTAGCAATAATTAATCAATATGGCCTTTTGTAATTATTAAATAACTTTAGCTATTTCTTCAGCAGCTCTTTTCATGTCTAAGAAAACTAATCCCAATTTTGCATCTTTTCTTGCTAATGTAGTTAAGACAGCTTCTTCTCCCGCACCCATTAAAAGAATGTAACCATTCTGCCCCTTAACAAAGACTTCTTCAAGACTTCCCTTCATAAGTTCTTTAGAAGTTCTTTCACCTAATGAAAGCATAGCTGCAGACATAGCAGCTACTCTGTCCTCTTCAACGTCTTTTGGTAAAGCGCTAGCTATTACCAATCCATCTGTCGAAACTATGGCAGAAGCTTCGATATCAGGAGATGTTCCACCAAGATCTTTCAACATTTCAGTTAATTTTTCTATTCTACTGGCCATTAGATCACCACATTAATCTTTAAATTTCTCAAACGAAACTAAACAAGGAGTTTCTTTATTAAATTCGAATTTATACATGTACTTAAGAGATTCTCCTTCTTTATTATATTCCATTGCCCCTAGCAACGTTATAGCTCTTAGGCATGCAATTTCTTTTCCTTCTTCTATTAACCTTGAACAGTGAGATTTGTAAGGGCAATTAATTGCTTTAAAAGTAAAATTATTGTCATCACCATCCATTTCAAAATCAGCACTATTAAAAAATTCTGCTTTGACAAGTGCATCTACAAACATTTTTGCCGTATTGTAGGGGCTTAGTCCTTTCTGGAAGTCCATACCAAGATCATTCCATGATTCTATAAAAGGTCTAATCGCAATAGTTCCCCATCTCCTGTAAAAAAGCTTTGGTTTATCGAAGAAAATATTCGCAGTGTTTTCAACCCCATAAAGCCAAGCGTTCATGATTGTGCTTGTATATTTCAATTTCACATTTATGTCCATTTAATCCACCTTTGAGAATTTCGCAATTAAATTCATTCTCTAATTAAAACTTTCGATATTTAAAGTTTTTCCTTAAATTAAATTTAAAAAATAATATTAATTTATATTAAAATAATAATGTTTTGGGATTATTGCATCCTAACATAATGATGCCTATTTATTTAAGAAAGCCAAATTTACAGGAATCAATGCATTTTTTGCATCTTATACATTCTGACTGGTCTACAATTCCCTTTTCAATTGCATCTGTTTCACAAACACGATCACATAGAGTGCAGTTTTTACATCCATTATTAGTCTTTATTTTGTATATTGAAAATCTTGATAAAATTGCCAAAACTGCACCGTATGGGCATATATACCTACAAAATGGTCTTGAGATAATTATTGATGCCAAAGATACAATAGCAACAGAAATTATTCCATATAATGTAAAATTGAATCCAAATAAATAAGAAAATGGATCAATTTTTTGGAAAAAAGGATACCTAGTAGAGATAGCAACTATTACAATTAAAGCAGCAAATATGTATTTGATATATTTTAGAAATTTATCTAATCTTTGTGGCATTCTAAATTTTATTAGTCTACTACCAATTCCAGACATAAGTTGTTGCCACGCCCCTATGGGACAAGCATATCCACAAAATATTCTTCCGAATAAAATGGAGAATCCAATGGGTAAAAAGAAGAGCATCAACCAGTAAAGATAATTTCCTTTTATGGCGCCTATGGCATATAAAGAAAGTTGTTGTAAAGATCCTACTACGCAGAGGCACCCACCACGAATAAATCCAAGATAGATTAAGGATACTGCTAATGCAAAATATCGAATCTCTTTTCTTTTGAATTTGAAAAAATAGAGTGAACCTAATATCATTAAACCTAATGTAACTAAAAGATCTTCTTTCATTATTTTTTCTAAACTATTCCCCGATTCAGATTCTTCAGAAGAATGATTTGAATTAATTATTGTTTCATTACCATATAAATTCTTACTAGATTCTATAAATAATAACTCGGCCTTTTCTTTTACCATACTATTGGTAATTCCATATGATCTCAAGTTTTCAACTCTCGTTTTAGGTGAAACATTTATTCTTAGACTTTCCATCAAATCTTTTGTATCAATCGAATAAGCTTTAGCAACTTCTTCGAGAGTCATTGTTTTAACTGTGCTACCCTTAATCTCAGGAAGGCTTATCTCCACGGGAATTACTTTAGATTGATTTTGGGTTATGCTTGGTGAAGGCTCAGATCTATCACAAATCCTATTATTATTAGTATCAATGTATTTTCCACAATCACCTGGATAAACACAACTGGAATTTGTTTCTCCAAAAGGACAATCATCCCACGAATAAACATGATTTATATTTATTATACTCATTAATAACAAAGTAAATAAAAAAACTGACGTTTTATTCATGTACTCACTGAAACAGGATTTAGTGTTCATTATAAAAAGATATTCCAGATTTATTCCCAAATTACGCCATATTTGAAACAATAGAAAAGAAATGGTTATAAACAAATAAAAAATATGATTATCCTAGATAAATGTTTTATTAAATAACAATTTATAAAAATAACGAATTATAATTTACATAAATAGTTAAATAATGATTAAAATGAATAAATGATAGGAAATATATGAAAGAAAAGATACTAATTTCATTATCAGTAATAGCTATTTTAATAGGCATTACCTATATCTCTATGTTACCCCCTAGAAATGCAGATACCCTAGATTTTGAAACAGTTCTAAAAGCAGAATATTCAGGAATAGCTGAAAGAAAAACATTTGTTATAAATACAAAAGAAGATTGGGAAATTTTTTCAAAAGACCTAAAAAATGGTGCTCAGAACATTAAAGTTGAAAATATTGCTTTTGATGAAGATAAATATACCTTCATTGCCGTAACAATGGGAGAAAATCAAACGACAGGCTATGATATTGAAATAAAGGAAGTATATGAATTTGAAGACTATATTGGACTTTATGTTTCAAGAGAAATACCTTGTGCAGGATGTCCTTTAGAATCTAAAATAACTAGGCCATTCCATGTTATCAAAATATTAAAAACTAATAAACAAATACGCCGTTAATTTTTTAAATGGGATTTAATTACTTAAAACCAATACTAGTGTTTTTATTTAGATAACCTGTAATTTAGACATAGATTATTTAATTAAAAATAAAAGGTGAGAATATGGCAAATATAAAACAACCTATGGGAATTCAGCCTGAAGGATCCCAAAGATATACGGGAAAAGATGCCCTTAGAATGAATATTATGGCCGGCAGAATAGTTGCCGAAATAATAAAAACTACTTTAGGTCCAAGAGGAATGGACAAAATGCTCGTAGAGTATTCTGGAGATGTAATGATTACTAATGATGGTGCAACTATTCTAAACAAAATAGACATATCACACCCGGCTGCTAAAATGATTGTCGAAGTAGCAAGAACTCAAGATCAAGAAGTAGGAGATGGAACTACAACTGCCGTTGTATTGGCAGGAGAACTACTTAAAAAAGCAGAATCCTTACTTGATCAAGACCTTCATGTATCTACAATAATAAGCGGTTATAATATAGCTACAGAAAAAGCTCTAAACATGTTAAATGAAATAGGAGATAAAATTTCATTAGATGATGAGAAAGTACTTCTTCAAATTGCAAAAACATCTATGACTGGAAAAGCTGCAGAAAAATCTGTAGATAAATTAGCAAAAATAGCAGTCGATGCAGTAAAAATAGTGACAAGCACAGTGGATGGCTTAAGTTCTGCTTCTAAAAAAGATATAAAAATAACTGTAAAGGAAGGAGGAGGTCTAGAGGATTCTAAAATTATAAAGGGGCTCCTTGTAGATGAAAACAGAGCTTATGATTCAATGCCTGAAAAAATTAAAAATGCTAAAATAGCGATACTTACAAGCCCAATAGAAGTCAAAAAAACTGGAATAGATGCAAAAATAAGAATAACATCACCTGAAAATGTACAAGCATTTCTTGATCAAGAAGAATTTATGTTAAAAAGAATGGTCGACAGAATCGTTAATGCCGGTGCGAATGTATTAATTTGCCAAAAAGGTATAGACGAATCTGCGCTAAGTTTCCTTTCAAACGCAGGAGTTTATGCCCTTAAGAGTGTAAGTGAAAAAGAGATAAAGAAGATATCAAAAGCTACTGGGGCAAGAATAGTCAATATGGCATTAGATCTTGAACCAAATGATTTAGGAAAAGCTGAATTAGTACAAGAAAGAAAAGTTAGCGACGAATACATGACTTTTATTGAAGGCTGTACCGATCCAAAAGCTGCCAGTATACTCATAAGAGGCGGAACAAAACAATTTGTTGAAACAGTTGAAAGGGCCTTGGACGATGCTATCGGTGTATTACTTGCAGTTGTAAAAGAAGGCATTATTTGCACTGGAGCTGGAGCATCTGAAATGGAGATTGCAAAAAAATTATCTACTTTTTCAAATTCTTTAAAGGGTAGAGAACAACTTGCAGTGAAAGCTTTTGCAGAAGCTTTAGAAGGAATCCCAAAAACTATTGCAGAAAACTCTGGACTTGACATGATTGATATTTTAGTAAATTTAAGAGCTAGCCATAACAAAGAAAATGGAAAGTCAATGGGAATAAATGTCAAAAATGGAAAGATAGAAGATATGTCAAAAGCAGGAGTCGTTGAACCCTTAAAAATAAAAGAACAGGCCATAAAGAGTGCTGCTGAAGCAACTGTAATGATACTTAGGATAGACGATGTGCTAGCGGGAAGAGAACTTGCAAAATCTGAAGCTAATAAAGGGATGGCACGATCGGCACAAGATATTGCATAAATTATTTTAAAATTTTTATTCTTCTATTCTAATCCCAAATTTTAAATATAGTATAGCATAATTCAAATTGTGATAATAGCAGTTTCTGATTTACATATTGGATTAAAGGAATTTGAGAAAGAAACTTTTGAATTATTTCTTGAATACTTAAAAAGTGAATTCTCAAGAAATAAAAGAAGAAACAATCATTTTATTTTATTAGGAGACATAATAGAATTTTCAATGAGGGATCCTGTAAAAGCGATAATTGAAAATGAAGATATAATCTCCAAAATAAAACAAATAGAAGAAGTGGCAAATATTTACTATTTATTCGGGAATCATGATATAATAGTTGAAGAACTGGCCAATAAGAATTCGATGTTTCCTTTCAATATATTAAAAAATATTACTCTCAAAGAAGGTAGTTCAAAGTACTTTTTTACCCATGGGTATGAGCTTGATGTATTGACTAGCCTAAATAAAGACATTACTCTATATGAGGAATTCTTTAAAAAATCATGTTACGAGGGGGAACTTAAAGGCTCAATTAAAGATTTCTTATGGAAAATAGGAAAATTATTTAGAGATTTTGAACAGCTACCACTTCCTTTAGTGGAAGATTTACAAGATAAACTTTCAAAAAGTCCTTCTTTGAGGCTTACCGTAGGAAAAATTGAAAGATTTTCAGTATCTACTTTTTTGAATATATTTATTCCAATTGAAAATTCAGCCAATTTAGTTTTTGGCCATACGCATAGACCATTTATTACAAATGGGAATGAGGTAATAAATATTGGAAGTTGGAGAAAAGATGAATTAATCCACAATACGTTCTTAAAAATAGATGAAGATAAAGTTGGATTATACATGTTTAATAGAGAAAAGATTGAACGGCTAAAAACTGTAAATAAAGAAGATTTGTAGTTCTAATAATTAATTAATCTTTTTGCAATCTTTAAACAATCCAAATATTCTTGTCTTTTTAATTTTCTATTAATCTCTGGATAATCAATTGCTTTGTAACAAGGTCTGTATTGTTCCATGAGATTAAAATATGATTTTTTAGATATCTCATTTGAAATGAATTCAATAACTTTTTCAGAATTAGAAGAATTGTTTGGCATTACAAGGTGTCTTATGATTAATCCACTCCTTGCAATTCTATCATTATCTAGTTTCAAATCCCCTACTTGTTTGTGCATTTCTTTTATAGCCTCCTTTGCTCGATTAAAATAATCTTTGACTCCAATATACTTTAATGCCGATTTATTATCTCCAAATTTAAAATCGGGCATATAGATGTCTATTATACCCTCTAATATTTTAATGGAATCTAAACTCTCATACCCACCACAATTATACACTAAGGGTATTTTTAATCCGTCTTTTATTGCCAAATATACCGATTGTAATATTTGAGGCATGAAATGAGTTGGAGTTACAAGATTGATATTGTGACATCCTTTATTTTGAAGATAGAGCATTATTTTTGAAAGTTGTTCATTAGTAACTTCATATCCTTGGCCCAAATGACTTATATCATAATTTTGGCAAAATATACATTTTAAATTGCAATTAGTAAAAAAAATAGTTCCTGATCCATATTTTCCTACAAGCTCTTTCTCTTCGCCATAATGAGGGCCATAGCTTGAGATTCTTAAATTAATCCCAGAATTACAAACTCCTAACTCACCTTCACATCTATTTACATTACATTTTCTAGGACATAAGTTACATTTTGATAATATCCCGATAGATTTATTTAATTTAAATTCAAAATCTTCTTTACTCATAGATAAGTAAACAGGTTTAAAAAAATCTTTCATTTACTCACGAAAAAATAAAAATTAATTTTATTTAGGTATTAAAACTCTGTCAATCATGTGACATATTCCATTAGAACATAGTATATCGGGTTTAATAACGACTGAACTTTCAAGCATTACAGTTTCTATTTCATCAGACCCTGAAGTTGATTTGGCAGAAGATATTTTAAGCTCTTTACCTTGCAATGTTTTTAGTTTCGTCATTTGACTTTGCATTCCAGATCTCTTTCTAAGTTCTGAAAGGTCATATTTCCCAGATACTACATGATACTTCAAAATATCTGATAATTTTGCTTTGTCTTTTAACAATCCCTCGACCGTACCAGGGGGTAGTGCAGCGAATGCACTATCTTGAGGAGCAAAAACGGTAAAGGGTCCGGAACCACTTAATGCATCTACTAAACCTGCAGCTTTTACTGCTTCAACTAACGTTTTAAAATTTCCTGCTGCAATGGCAGTTTCAACTATATTTTTCATTTTTATCCCCTACTAAAAATGACATATAATTACTTAAGTTTTACTATTATTTAATAAAAATATAATGAAAATATGATTATACTAAATAATAAAATTAAATAGAATGGCGTAATTAATCGGCAAAGAAAATACTATTAATTTTTGGAAAATATTAGATAAAGTAAAATTTAATCGGTAAAACTTATATATTAGTTAACAAACAATTAGACAATGTCTTGATAAACTAAGCTAAACTTGGTTTAAGGGACTTAATAATTAAGGAGGTTAAAAAATGGAAAGAGAAACATGGGGTAGTAAGACAGGTTTCTGGTTAGCTGCTGCTGGTTCAGCAATTGGCTTAGGAAATATCTGGCGTTTCCCATATCTTACCGGTGCAAACGGTGGAGCTGCATTCGTATTGATATATCTACTAATAGTTTTCACTATTGGTGTTTCTGTAATGCTCGCCGAATTTGTAATCGGTCGATCTACAAAACTTAATCCCGTTGGGGCATTCCAAAAGCTCAAAGGAGGGGCATGGCCCATTGTAGGGTGGCTAGGTGTTGCATCTGGATTTATAATATTGTCATTTTACTCTGTAATTGGAGGGTGGACAATAAAGTATGTAATAAGTTCATTTACAGGATTAATCAATCCTTCTACAGATGCTACTAGTTACTTCTTAGGGTTTATAGGCAATGGTCCACAAACTGTGTTGTTCCATGCTATATTCATGGCTATTACAATTTATGTTGTCTATAGAGGGGTTGGTAAAGGAATAGAAGATTGGTGCAAAATACTGATGCCCGCACTTTTCTTAATATTATTATTGCTCATTGTAAGGGCTGTAACCTTACCAGGAGCAGGGGCAGGGATCAGCTTCTATCTATATCCTGATTTCTCAAAGATAACTAGTAAAACTTTACTAGCCGCGTTAGGACAGGCATTTTTCTCACTTTCTCTTGGAATGGGAGCTATGATAACCTATGGAAGCTACTTAGGTTCAAAAAAGGCATCTTTACCACAGTCAGCAGCTACAGTCACATTACTGGATACATTAGTAGCTATCTTAGCAGGCTTTGTTATATTCCCAGCAGTTTTTGCATTTGGAGTCGAACCCGGAGCAGGGCCAGGGCTTACTTTTATAACATTGCCTAAAGTCTTTGCACTAATGCCAGCAGGTACAGTATGGTCAGGATTATTCTTCGTACTTCTATTGGTGGCAGCGATTACTTCTGCTATTTCATTGTTAGAAGTAGTGGTAGCATACATGATTGATAATGTTAAATGGGCAAGACATAAAGCAGCTCTAGTAATAGGTGGGGCAATCTTTTTGTTGGGTATACCATCAGCTTTGTCTCAAGGGGCGGTGCCAATAAACATTGCAGGCCTGCCATTCTTAGATGCTATGAGTCTTCTATCAGATATAATGCTTCCACTAGGCGGTATGCTAATTGCACTATTTGTCGGATGGTTAATAGTGGATGTTGCAAAGAAAGAAACAACTTCAGAAGGAGCATTCAAACTTGAGCCAGTTTGGATCTGGATCCTTAGAGTTGTAGCTCCTATTGTAATATTCATTATATTAGTTAATGCCGTCAGGGCATTAATTAGCTCAATAGGCCTATAATAAAAAAATTTAATTTTTTTATTTTTTATATTTAAACTTCTGGTGATTGAATGGAAGACTGTTTGTATATGAAAGATTCATATCTAAAAGAATTTGATGCCAATGTCGTATCTGCTAAAGGCAAATATATAATATTAGATAAAACATCATTCTATCCAAATAGTGGCGGAGTTGAGTGGGATACTGGTAAAATTATTAATAAAAAAGATGGGAAAGAATACAATGTCATATATGTGGGTAAATTCGAAGGAAGTATAAGTCACGAAATTGATAAAGAGGGTCTAAAGGAAGGCGATGAAGTTAATTGTGTTATAAATTGGGATAGGAGATACAAGTTAATGAGATATCACACTGCCGCCCACCTAATATCAGGAGTATTTAATAGAAATTACAATTTGTTAATAACTGGAAATCAATTGACCCCTGAAAAAGGTAGAATAGATCTCAATATGGATAAATTTGATGTCGATTTTATCAAAAAAATAATTGAAGAAGCCAATGAGATTATTGAGAGAGATCTTCCGGTAGATATTTACTACAAAGACCTCGAAGAGGCCAAAAAAGATCCATCGCTATTCAAACTTGCCATGGATTTTCCCCATGAGTTAAAAGAATTAAGAATTGTAGATATCAAAGGATTCGATGCTCAGGCAGATGGTGGATGCCACATCAAAAGTTTAAAAGAAATAGGTAAGATTACTTTTCTTGAGGCTGTAAATAAGGGAAAGAATAATAGAAGGATATACTTTACTTTAGATGATAAATAGATTAATAAGTAAAATACAGCACAGGAATTCATGAAGAAGGAATATTGGAACATAATCATTTCTGCAATATTCTGTGGTCTAATAATCCCTGGGGGACAGTTTTTTTCAAATTTAGGATTTTCTTTATATGAAATATCTGCTTACTCCTTATTATTTCTTTTCTTAATAACGTTGCCTATTCTGGCCATTAAAAAAACAATGCCCCTATCCAAGAACACCCTTGTTTTTTTTATAGTATATGGCTTTATTGGTGCATTATTGCAATTGACTCAATTTGGGGGTGTCGTATTTGGAACTCCTGTGGCAATAGTTGCTCTTCTTCTCTATACTCAACCAATTTGGACTACATTATTTGGCAGTGTTTTCCTTAATGAAGAGATATCTAGAAAAAAATTATTGCCTGTATCTATTGCATTTCTTGGAGTAATCTTCCTTCTGTCTCCTTGGAATATTAGTAATATCGGCAGTTCAAAAGGAATAGTTTCCTCTTTGATTGCAGGCATATTCTTATCTTTGTGGGTTGTTTTTGCTAGGAAAACTAGCATCAATAAAGTCTATTACATAAATACATTATCGGCTTATTCACTTATATCATTTCTTTGGCTGATAATTTTATGGCCAGCGGCTAAATTAATTTATCAAAATGGTTCATTGACAAGATTATCGTATCAATTTCCAATTGAATATTGGGCGTTCTTTGTTTTATTCTCTCTTGTTGGTGCATTCTTGCCCAATTATTTCTTCTATAAAGGAATTACAAACGTAGAAGCGTCAAAAGCAGGAGTTATTCTGATTTTAGAACCAGTTGTGGCTTCAATTTTGGGAATTGTTTTATTCAGCCAATATCTCAGTTCAAGTATTTTTTTAGGCGGAGGGTTGATTCTTGTATCAAACTATTTGGCAATAAAAGAGTAAACTAATTTTACAATATATTTATAAAAAATCATTATTAATTTAAAACATGAAAAAAATAAATGATTCAAAGGAAATTGAATCTGATTTAACTTGTGAATTAATAGAAAAGTCATATAATCTTGGGGTGGATACTTTTGGGGTTGCAGATCTTGATTTACTAAGAGAATATGAAACTTATCCAAAAGATCTTCTTGATAATTACTCACGAGGCATTAGCATAGGGTTAAAGGTACCGGATGAAATCCTTGAGAAACTTCCTGGAAGTAGACCAATTTATGCTAAACATTATATCATGATAAATGATAGATTAGATTTTATAGCTTATGAAATTACAAAATTTTTAGAATCAAAAAAATATAAAGCTTTTCCAATACTTGCGTCCAAACCTCTTAAAGATAAAATTTGGCGAAGTTTTATATCTCACCGGGCAATTGCAAGGGCAGCAGGGATTGGATGGATTGGTAAATCTTTAAATTTAATAACTGAAGATTATGGCCCGCGTATTCGTTTTGCTTCAATACTTACTGATGCACCTTTAAAGACAGGAACGCCTCTTGAAAATAAATGTGGGGAATGCCAAAAATGTATTGATGAGTGTATTGTTGGTGCATTAAAAAATGCTAATTTCAAAGATTATCCAGAAGATAGAGAAACTTCTCTTGACATTACTAAGTGCGTTTCAAAACTCCAGGAATTTTCAGAAGATCCAGATATAGGGGTAATGGTCTGTGGAATATGCTTAAAAGTTTGCCCTTGGGGAAAAATTAATAAATAGTTAAATTAAATAAAATAAATATATAATGATATTAGTCTTTTGAACAAATATTGAATTTAAGGATAATTTCAACTATTTTGATAAAAATGAGGAAGACGGATGGATGACAAAGAAAAATCAAAAGAACAGCTACTAGAAGAAATATCTCAACTCAGAGAAAATTATCAGTGCTATAAGTTCCTCTTTGATAATGCTCCACTTAGTTATATTTCTATAGATAAGAATGGGAAAATACTTAAATTAAATAAAACTTGCCTTGATTATTTAAAATATTCAGAAGAGGATATCATAGGGGATTTTTTTATAAATTATATCCCGCCAGAATACCGTGAAGATTTTAATTATTTTTTTGAAGATTTTCTAGAAAAGGGTATTGCAAAAGACGTAGAATTTGAAATCATAAAGAAAGATAAAACTAGGGCATTGTTTTCTATTAACGGTAAAATAGTATATGATAGTAAAGGTCATTACGTTAAAGGCCATTTTATTTTAAATGATATTAAAGAAAAAAGAGCAGTCTTAGAAGCTATTACTGCCAGTAGAAAAAGATTATATTCATTGTTGGAAGAATTGCCAGCATATGTTTGTGTTTTTGGTTCAGACCTTTCAATAAAATTTGTTAATCGTTATTTAAGGGATAATTTTGATTTGGCCGATGGAAGAAGTTGTTACAAAATATTCCATGGATTTGAAGATAGAAACAGAGAACCTTGTTTATCATGCCCGGTACTAGAAGTATTTTCAACTAAAAAAATAAATATTAATGAAAGAACTCAAGTAAACGGTAAAATCTATCAAATCTATGATTTCCCTTTCAAAGATTACGATGGAACAATGCTTACTGTCGAGATGGGTATTGATATAACAGATAGAAAAAAAATTCAAGAAGAACTTCAAACAAGAGAAAATACTTTGAATGGGATATTTGCAGCGGCTCCAGTAGGTATTGGACTTTTAAATGGGAGAAGGATACAGTGGTGCAATCCAAGAATGTGTGAAATGACAGGATATTCTCATGAAGAACTTTTAAAAAATGATACAAAAATATTTTACGATGATGAAAAAGAATATGGTCGAATAGGGAGAGAATTTGACCTTAGCAATCAAGAAAATAAAATTTTAGACATAGAAACTAGATGGAAAAGAAAAGATGGAACTATCTTTGATTGCCACCTAAGGGGCAGCCCGTTAAACGTTTCAAATCCCGAAAGGGGCAACATTATAACAATTATGGATATTACAGATAAGAAAAAGGCATATACACAACTTCAAGAAAATATACAATATATTGCTTTTTTAATTGATAATATTAGAAATCCTCTTTCTATTATAAGTGGCTATGCTGAATTAAAAATAGAAGATGAAAAAATGAATAGAAAAATATTAAATCAAGTAGATAAAATCGAAAGTTTGATAGAAGGATTGGACAAGGGATGGATAGATACAGAGGATACAAAAGAGTTTTTGAATAGTTTCATGTGAAATAAAAAATTAGGGATTTAATGATTTGGAGATTTATAGAATTAAAAAAGTTAGATCCTCTTATGGCCATGGCTTTTGAAGAAGTTGCTCTTGAATATGTGCAACGGACAAACATACCCCTAATTAGATTTTGGAGATGGGATAAAAAGGCTGTTTCTATAGGACGTTTTCAAGTTCTTGAAGATGAAATTGATGTTGACAAGTGCATAGAAAATAAAATCATTATGCTACGTAGAATATCTGGAGGGGGGGCAGTATTTAATTCCCCTGGAGAGATTGTATACAGTGTCATTACGCCTTATGGAATAATGCCAAAAGATATTAAAAAATCTTACGAGGTTATTTTTACTTGGATTATGGAGGGATTAAAATCAATAGGAATAAATTCTTCTATAGATCCTCCGAGCAATATTCAAGTAAATGGAAAAAAAATATCGGGTAATAGTAAACTGAATAAAGTTAGTCTTAGCATTCAACATGGAACTATTTTATATAAAATTGATCAAAACGAAATGTTCTCATATTTAACTGTTAATAATAGTGGTTCGTCTGGAGGTATAAAATCTATTTATAATCCAGTTACATGCATAAAAGAACATGCAAACATATCATACTGTGATGCATATAATGAACTAAAAAACTCTTTTCTTAAAAATAAGCAATTTGAAGCTAATTATTGGACCATAAACGAAATAAAAAAGGCTAGAGACTTAGTTGAAAAAAAATATATAAAAAAAGAGTGGATTTTTAATCAATAATGATCATCCAAGGATTTTCAAGAAATTCTGTCAGTGTGTTAATAAATCTTGCTACTTCGGCACCGTCTAAAACCCTGTGATCAAAAGAAACTGTCAGGCCCATTATCCTTCTTGGAACTATTTTATTATCAATGACTCTAGGCAATTCTTTTATTTTTCCTATACCCAAAATTGCGGCTTCTGGAGGATTAATAATAGGCATACCATACATACCTCCTATTGATCCATAGTTTGTTATTGAAAAAGTACTTCCTTTTAATTCAGCAAGGTCTATTGTTCCATTTCTTGCTTTTTCAGATAAGTCAACTAGCTCTTTTTGAATTTGTAATAAGTTTTTGTCTTCGCATTTCTTTATAACCAATACCTTAAGACCGTCATTTGTATCAACTGCAACACCTAAATTATAGTACTTCTTTACTATAATGTCTTTATTTTCAAGGTCCAATTCTGAATTTATAAGGGGGTGTTTTTCTAAAGAATGAACTACTGCTTTCATTATAAATGGCAAGAATGTAAGTTTTATTCCATCTTCTTGTTTTTTTTCATTCATACTTTTTCTAAGATTCCAGAGCTCAGTTACATCTGCTTCATCAATAGCAACTGCATGAGGGGCCGTATATAGTGACTCAGATAATCTATTAGCTATTACTTCTCTTACGCCTCCAAAGGGAATATGCTCTATATGGCCATAGAAATCGTAATTAAGTTTGACTTTAATTTTTGGTTCTGATTTAACAGAATTAAGCACGTCTTGTTCTGTAATTCTACCATGCGGTCCTGTTGGAGCTACTAAGGATAAATCGACGCCCCTATCTGAAGCAAGTTTTCTAATCCAAGGTGGGGCCTGGATTTTCTTTTCATTAATTGTTTGGATTAATTCTTCTTTTTTTGTTTCTTTAACTTCTTTTTCCTTGATTTGAGCTTTCTTTTCTATTGTGGGTATTTTTTCCCCTTCATCACCGATTACTACCATTGTTTCTCCAACGTTAACTTTGCTTCCTTCTGGCATCACTAATTTAAGAATTTTGCCAGCGACCGGAGAGGGGATTTCAACTATTGCTTTATCAGTTTCAACGTTTCCCAAAACTTGATCCTCGTTTACATAATCTCCTTCTTTTACAAGCCATTTTTTTATGGTTCCTTCTTTTATACCCTCCCCAACATCAGGGAACTTAAACTCTGTTACCATTTTAAAACCTGCCTAGAAGCTTTTATTATTCTATCAACGTCTGGCATTGCCCAGTGCTCCATTTTATAGTAAGGGAAGGGAATATCAAAGCCAGTGACTCTAAAAGCTGGAGCTTTTAAATTAAGCATTTCGTTATCGTTTAATCTTGCAATTATCTCTGATGCAAATCCTAAAGTTCTAGGGGCTTCTTGAATCACAACTGCCCTCCCAGTTTTTTCAACAGAGCTGTGAACAGTTGCATAGTCATAAGGTGAAATAGATCTTATATCAATAACTTCAGCCCTTATCCCTTTTTCAAACATTAAGTCTCTAGCCTTGAGAATCTTTGGAATCATAGATCCCCATCCAACTAATGTCAGATCTTCCCCTTCAACTACTACTTTGGCTTTACCTATTTCTTCAACGTAGTCTTCTTCTGGAACTTCTTCTTTAATTCCCCTATAGAGCCTTTTTGGTTCTAGGAATACTACTGGGTCTGGATCTCTAATTGATGCAATCAAAAGACCTTTTGCATCATAAGGATTTGAGGGTATTGCCACTTTAAGTCCTGGTATGTGCGCAAGGATAGATTCAAAACTTTCGGCGTGATGCTCCAAAGCCCTGACACCCCCTCCGTATGGTGCTCTTAAAACAAGGGGTACAGAATATCGCCCCCAAGTTCTATTTCGGATTCTAGAAGCATGGGAAGAAAGTTGGTCTAGACAAGGCCATAAAAATCCCATAAATTGTATTTCTGCAATAGGCTTAAATCCATATAATGCTAGACCTATTGCAAATCCAACGATGCCAGATTCTGCAAGAGGGCTGTCTATAACTCTTTCTTCGCCAAATTTTTGAATTAGGCCATCAGTGACTCTGAAAACTCCCCCATCTTTACCGACATCCTCTCCTAAAATCAATACGCTTTCATCTTTTTCCATTTCGGCTTTCAATGCACTGTTAATTGCTTCTACCATGTTCATCTGAGTTATGGGAATCCCCCCTCTATCTTTTCTGAATCTTCTTCTATCTCCTTGGTAGAAATCATCTTCTTAAGATACTCCAGTTGCTCTTTTAAAACGGGATTAATATCTGAGTACATATAGATAAACATATCTTCTGGATTAGGAGGATCTATATTTTCTGCTTTTTCTATAGCTTTTTTTATCATTTCTTCTGCTTTTGTTTCTAATTCCTTTTGCCAGTCTTCAGACCAAATCCCTTTGTTTTTTAGATAATTTTTAAATCTAATTAAGGGGTCTCTTGACTCCCATTCCTTTAATTCCTCGTCACTTCGGTACCTAGTTGGATCATCTGCAGTAGTGTGCATCCTCAATCGGTATGTAAATGCCTCAATTAAAGTAGGACCTTCTCCTTTTTTTGCTTTTTCAAGAGCTTCTTTTGTTGCAACATGCATTGCTAAAACATCATTTCCATCAACAAGAATACCTGAAATCCCATATGCGATAGCTTTTTGTGCTATTGTTTTTGATGCTGTTTGTTTTTTTCTTGGAACGCTGATGGCCCATTGATTATTTTGGCAAATGAATATATTTGGTGTATTAAATACGCCTGCAAAATTTAGGCCTTCACTAAAATCTCCTTTAGAAGTAGCTCCGTCACCAAAATAACAAACTGCTGCGTTTTTTTTATTTCTCAATTTCATCCCATATGCCGCGCCTACCGCTTGAGGAATTTGAGTACTTACTGGAACATACATAGGTAAATTATTTATATTTTTAGGAATAATATTCCCTCTTACATCCCCCATAAAATATAGATACATATTTTCTAAAGGTATTCCGCGTAATAAATAAGTTCCAAGTTCTCTAAAAGCGGGGAATACCCAATCTTCTTTATCTAGCGCTAAACCGCTCCCAACTTGTGCCGCCTCTTGACCTGTTGTTGGTGGAAAAGTCCCCATTCTTCCTTGACGTTGAAGCTTCAAAGCCTTATCATCGGCCATTCGGGCATATACCATCCACCAATACATTTCTTTTAACAATTCTTTATCTAAATCTGGATCTTCACTTACTAGACCCCCCTTAATGTCAAGTATTTGGAACATTTCTCCTTTGATTGGGTTATATTTTTCTAATATAATCTAAACACCTCAAATAATATTATTCTTTAACTCCTTTGGCCCAGTTTTTTACAGATTCGTAATCGTGCAATCCACAGAGAAAAGTTTCATTTTTTTTATTGAACAAAAATGGCACGCCCATACACCTTGATTTTGCATATTTCATCATTATTGACTGATTTATAGAATTGTGCCAGACCTCAAATTGAGTTACTTCAATTCCTTCTACTTCTTTTAATTTTAGCAGATGTTTTTCCATTTCTTTACAAGTTGGACATTCTGCGCCATAAAACTCCATTAGATCTGATTCTTTGGGAATTTTGACACCTCCAATAATAAAATATTATAGGGGGTAGAATTTTAAATAGTTAATGTAAAAAAAATAAAACAAAAATCAAAGAATAGTATATAATTTATAAAAATAATAATTATGAAAAAATATTAATCCAACAAGAATATAGCAGCAGCTATGACAGTTGTCCATTTCCCACAGGAATCCCCTTTGGTTGCAATAGCAATACTTTCACTGTCAATTATTTTACCGCTTGCTTTGTATATCTCGTTTCTCTCATCCCAAGCAGTATCTGGATTAAAATCTATACCTAAAGTAGTTGCTAACATTGTTGCAGCAAGATCTTCGGCATAGTCACCAGAAAACTTTTCATCGTAACCAAACATATGCACTTCACTTAAGTATCCATAGTTACCTTTTTCAGCCGGGACTGCAAGTCCTACTGCAGCAGATAACTGCCTATTTGGTTCATCTGTTGCATTCCGTGCCATTACACAAAAAGTAATTTGACCCGCTTTCATGCATTTAAGTCCTTCTTCCCGAGGTATAATCTCACAATATGGGGGAAGAATGCTTGAAACATAAACAAGATTACATTTTTCTATTCCAGCTTCTCTTAGTGCAAGTTCAAAAGATTGAAGTTTATCTTTATGAACTCCTTTTCCTTTAACAAAGAACACCCTTTTAGGCACCATGATTTAAAACTATTAAATTGATATTTAAGCGTTTTGGAACGCTATTAATAGACAAATGCCCCTTTAATCCTTTAATAGAAAGTTTTAATGAAATTGATTACTAATAACTTAATTAAAAAATTAAAAAATCTTAATTTAAGTCTTAAATTCAAAATAAACCTATAATTTAACTTTAATTGAAATTTTAAGCTTAATTTGACTCTTTAAAATTAAATAAAATTATTATATTAAAATATTCTAAAACCTTATAAATATTAAGAAACGACAAGAGTAATATGTTCCCTATTGCAGATGAAAATTTTTCAGTAGAAAGGCCCTATATTACATATAGTTTAATAATCACAAATATTGTCCTTTATGCAATTAATTTTTTTACATCTGATTCATTGAACACCATATTTGCATTTGTTCCGAAAGATTTCCTTATGGGGATTGAGCCTTGGACAATTATAACCCATCAATTTATGCACGGTGGATGGGGGCATCTACTAGGGAATATGTGGTTTCTAATAATATTCGGAGACAATATCGAAGCTACCCTTGGAAAAGGAAAATATCTTATTTTTTATTTATTGTGTGGTGTTATTGCAGCACTTTCACATATGGCTTTTAATCTTGATTCAATTATACCTACTGTTGGTGCATCAGGTGCCATATCTGGAGTTTTAGGTGCTTACATAGTTCTTTATCCAAAAAATAAAATTAGCACAATAATCCCTTTTGGATTTATTAGAATCTATAAAGTAGAGGCGCTTTACTATCTTATCATTTGGTTTGTTATACAACTACTATTTAGTTTCACTGATCCTTATGGTGGAGTTGCATATATGGCCCACCTTGGCGGATTTGGAGCGGGGGTAGTTTTAATAAAACTGTTTGGTGGAAAAAAGAAAAAAGTACAAGATAATTCTCTTTACACTTGGGAAAATTACTATGATAAAACTTAATTACCAAATTGACTGTGAAAATCTTTTGAGTTCTATTATAGAGAAAAATCATTAAGGAATTTTGATTCTTCCAAAAGATCTTTACAACAAGAGATAATCTTCTTTTTGGTTCATACAGACTTAGAATAATGGCCCATATAAACAGTTCTGTCGGACGGAGCTTTTTACTCCTTATTAAGCTATATTGAATAGGTAAATGTTTGATAGATAAAATAATGAAATACTCTTATATATTGTACCAATAGGCCAGGAAAAAAGAATAAAATTAAGATTTATTTGCGAATAAATAAATCCATCCCGACTTCAACAATTATAGCCAATACTATTATTGCTGCACAAGCTATAGCAGTTAATGCAACTTCATTTTGAAGTCCATATGTTATATCTGTCCTCTTAATGTAAATTCCTAATAGAGCCCATACTACAACAAGACTGTATGCTACATCTTTTCTTGTTATTAACATTATTAATGTAATCGCTAATGCAGCGATAATCACAAACATTGCCCAGATTACTTCACTTATACCAAAGCCATCCCAGTTAATTGTAACAAGAAATGCAGTAATGTTCGCAATTGTTGCTACTGTTATCCAGCCAAGATAAACGCTAATTGGTATCTGGACAAATAACCTCTCTTTCCTAGGTATCTTTTCTTTACCTATTTCAAGATTTAAGTACAATTTAATGAGGGAGAACAAGAGAACTAGCATTATAATCAAAGATAAAAGTACTTGTTGGTAATGCCATGCAAATATCCACCCCATGTTTGCAAGACCAGCTAAGAAGAAATAGTAAGACGTTTTCTTTAAGAATGGCATTTCAATTTTTTTCTTACTAAATAGATCTCTCGCTTGATAAGCCGCAAAAAGAATTATCAAAATATATATTACTCCCCAAATGGAAAAGGTTAATCCAGCAGGCACGAAAAGATTTGGAATTTCATCAGAAAGCTGACCTGCAGTCTTCCCATTTAAAGGTAAAGCGTTAGAAAGATAATTAACAAAAAGTGTTCCTATTACAGCCAATATATTAAGAATTTGGAATAAGGATTTATTTTTATATTCTGCCATATTATTTAATAAATTTATAGAAATATAAAGGTTTCCAATAATTATCTAGTCAAAAAAGGATCTATTTAAATCTGCAATATTGCTATAACCTCTGCTTTCCCAGTATCCTCTAAAATCTTCGTTTTCAGATAATTCAATTTTAGTAATCCATTTAATCCATTTGTAACCCCATTTATCTTCGGCCACTAAAATAAAAGGATAGCCTGTTGCTTGAGTCAAAGTTATCCCGTTTATTTTATAACCAATTAAGATATTATTTTTTACAATATAATCTAAGGGAAGAGAGGTTGAATATCCGTCATATGCATAAAAAATAACTGTTGTTGCTTTTGGGTCAAGACCTACCTCTTCAAAAATATCATTTAGTAATATCCCTTCCCAAAGGTTTTTTGAATTCCAGCCTTCAACACAATTTATTTGCACGACTTTCTGGTACTTTTGATGGGTATTAATAATTTGATCATATGTATAATATTTTTGTTCTTTAACTAATCCAGATATTTCTAATTTGTAATCCGATATTTCTATCTTCTGCGGCCCTTTAATTGAAACGTCTCTTACTTCTATAAAAGAAGAAAGATTTTCTCCTTCGTATTCTCTTATTTCAACAGACTGCAGTTCTTTAATCTTATCTTGAGTTGCACACCCTGCTGCAAATATTATTAAAGAAAATAATATTACTAAAAGTATCCTACTAATACAATTCATTTTATACCCATATTTGTTATATTTTTATTTTATAAAACAGTATTTCGTATAAAATAAAACATTTAACAAACTAATTCATAGAAATTATTTCAATTAAGGCCATTTTTTTATTTTTTATATTCAAAATGTTAGTAAATTAACATTAATCTTATATATCTTTCATTACACTTTATTAAAGGGGATTTAATGAATATTATTGATGGTGGTATCACAAAAGTTAAAGGAATTAAAGGCCAAGGAGTTCATGCAGGATTTAAAAAAGAAAAATTAGACTTCACGATTATTTATTCGGAACAATTGTCTAATGCAGCAGGAGTTTTCACAAAAAACAAGGCTGCTGCAGCCCCAGTTATTGTTGATCGGGAGTTCCTTTCTGATGGAAAAGCACAGGCAATTGTTTGTAATAGCGGGTATGCAAATGCTTGTACTGGTGAAGAGGGTATAAAAGATGCTTTATTTACTGCAGAATACACAAGCGAAAAACTTGGCATTAAAAAAGAAAATTGTCTTGTATTCTCTACAGGAGTTATAGGAATACCTATACCCATGGATATTATGAAAAGTGCCATTGAAAAGACTATCCCAATATTAGATAATTCTACTAGTACATCTGAAAATATAGCAAACGCCATACTAACTACCGATTTAGTAAAAAAAGAAATTACTGTTGAAAATGAAGGATATATAATATCAGGGATTACAAAAGGCAGTGGGATGATACATCCCAATATGGCTACAATGCTTTGTTTTATTTTTACTGATGCGGATGTAAATTCAAATATTTTAAATGATTGTTTAAAAGCCTCAGTTGCCAAATCATTTAATAGAATATCTGTTGATGGTGATACAAGCACAAACGATTCTGTTGTCATTTTAGCTAATGGACTTTCAAAAGTTAAAATTGATACGGCAGAAAAATTAGATAGTTTCAAGAAAGCACTAGACTTAGTTTGCATTGAACTTGCCAAAAAAATTGCAAGGGATGGAGAAGGCGCAACAAAACTAATTGAATGTGAATGCATAGGTGCAAAGAGCCAAATTGATGCAGATGCAATTTCTAAATCAATTATTTCATCAAGCTTGGTCAAATCTGCCATATTTGGTGAAGACCCCAATTGGGGAAGAATTGTGGCCGCTGCCGGGTATTCTGGAGCAGATATGGAGTTAGACAAAATAGAAGTTTATCTAGGGGAGTTGAGAATAGTAAATAAAGGTAAGGGTGAAGGAGTTTCCAAAGAAGAATCTAGAAAAGAGTTACAAAAAGAATTTATAAAAATTAAAATCGATATGAACTTGGGAGAGTTTTCTTCAAAAGCATGGGGTTGTGACCTCTCCTATGATTATGTTAAGATAAATGCTCAATATCACACTTAGAGGGATAAAAATGAATTTGGAAGAAGCAAAAAATATGGAAAGTAATTATGTATTCAATACTTATGGAAGATTCCCATTGGTTGTTGAAAAAGGGGAAGGATGTTACTTATACGGTACAGATGGTAAAAAATATCTTGACTTTTTGGCAGGTATTGCTGTTAATTCACTTGGCCATGCCCACCCACAAATAGTAAAATGTATATCTGAACAGGCAAAAAAGGTGATTCATGTCAGTAACTTTTACCATATCCCTTCTCAATATCTTTTAGGGAAAAAATTATGTGAGGCATCTGAACTTGATAGGGCTTTCTTTTGTAATAGTGGTGCTGAAGCAAATGAAGGTGCAATAAAACTAACTAGACGTTTTCAATCTCAGAAAGGTAAAGATGAAATAATATACTTTTCACATTCATTCCACGGGAGAACTATCGCAACTTTAATGACTACAGATAAAGACAAATATAGGGCTGGCTTTGGTCCATTTCCCCCAGGTTTTGTTAAGGCAGAGTTTAACGATGTAAATGACATTGTTGAGAAAGTAAATAGCAAAACAGCTGCATTCTTAGTTGAGCCTATACAAGGAGAAGGCGGAATTAATATAGCCTCAAAAGATTTTATGAAAACGCTTTCGGACCTTAGGGAAGATAAGGGAATATTGATAATTTTTGATGAAGTACAATGTGGCATGGGAAGAACAGGAAAATGGTTTGCATTCCAACACTATGATATTATGCCCGACATTATGACTTTAGCTAAAGCTCTTGGTAGTGGAGTACCAATAGGTGCAATTGTTGCTAAAAAAGAAGTTTCTGATGTTTTAAAGCCAGGAGATCATGGAACTACTTTTGGAGGAAATCCTCTTGCAACCTCTGTTGGATTAACAGTAATGAATACAATTGAATCGGAGAAATTGATTGATAATGCAAAAAAAATGGGAGAATATCTGATTAAAAATCTTGAGTTTATGTTAGACTTGCAAAATGTTAAAGACATACGAGGCATAGGTCTAATGGTAGGAATTGAGTTTGAAGATTTGTGTAGTGATTTTGTAAAAAAATGCTTTGATAACAATCTACTAATTAATTGCACAAGGGATAAAGTAATTAGACTTGTTCCGCCATTAATTGTTTCAAAAAATGAGATTGACGAAGCTTTAGAAATAATGAAAAAATCAATTTAATTATTTCTGTAGCTCAAGAATAGTTGCAGCGATATCTCCTTTATTTTTTTCTAAAAGATTTTTTGCTTTTTCTTTATCTACGCCTGTTTGGGCAACTACTAATTCAATGTCATCTTCATTTATTTTTATCTCAATTTCTTTTGTTTCTTCTATGTAGTTACCTGCAAGTTGATATGTTTTCTGGCCCATCATTGTAGTTTCAGTGACTTGGGGCTTATCAAATATTATTTTTTTATCTTTAGTGAGAATAATAACTTTCTCTGCAGGGATATCTTTAGTTGATACTCCCATCTGCTTCATCATTTTCTGCATCTTTCTTTGATCCATCTTTGGGTACATTGCATCACCTAAAATTTAAAATAAAAGAAAAAATATAAAGTTAACTATTATTTTCTTTTTCTTCGTGATAATATATAGTATGCAACTGCAGAACCACCAAGTAATGCAGGCAACTCAAATCCCGGAACACCTTTGACTGGAGATTCGGGCTGTGAGTCTTTTACTGTGACATACATTATATCTTCTCCGGTATCGCCTTTATCATCTGTAACAGTCAAAGTTACTTTGTAAACGCCAGTAGTTGTGTATTGATGAAGCGGTTCTGGATCTATTGAAGATTTACCATCTCCAAAGTCCCATTTGTAACTAACGATGTTTCCATCTTCATCAGTAGATTTTGTTCCGTCAAAATGAATGGCTTCTCCAACTTTTGTTTCGAAGTCACTTCCGGCGTTGGCATTTGGGAATTTGTTTGAAGTTTGAGTTGGAGTTGTAGGTTCTGTTGGGATTGTTGTGACTTCAGTATTTTTATCTGGTTGGTCTCCTGCATTGGCAAAATTAACGGTATTGAAAAAACATACGTTGTTACTGATTCTCATTTCCGTGCTGCCTCCCATGAATTTCCCAGATCCGCCAAGAAGCCACTTTCCATCATCTGCTACGTGAATGGCCCAGAAATATATTTCTCTATTTACTCGATTCCAAAGTTTCTTTCCATTCCAATCAAATAGATAATATCCATCTTTATCTGCACCTGCTGCAACATATTGCCCTTGTGAAGAAATATCTATCTGATTTACAGCCCCGCCAGTCTTGTATGCCCAAAGTTTAGTTCCTTCTCTATTAAAGTAGAGTATTGAACCGTCTGTACTACCTGCAACTATGTAAGTTCCCAATCCTGTCATTGATATTGTATTGACGGCCGATTTATTTTTATAGCTCCATTTAACATTACCTTCTCCGTCAAATAAATATATATTACCAGTGCTTGTTCCAACGCTAACGTATGGCCCAGTTCTACTTATGTCTATTGTTGCAGGCACTCCACTAACTGAATAAGTCCAAATTAAATCCCCATTTGTTTTAAATAGATAAACAGTTTTTTGTGATCCTACTGCAATATAATTTTCAACAATGCTAATAAAATTCACTGCGCTATCGGTTTGGTATTCCCAAGCCAATTTTCCCTGTTTGTTTAATACAAATAACTTGTCTTCGGCACCTACAGGAATATATGATGCAGTTTCATTAATTGCAAGGATTCTTGTTTCCATTTTCGTAGTGTATTTCCAAAGAGGATTACATGTATAACTTGTGCTTTCCGTTGAATGGTAGTCCCATACCCACCTGTATCTGGTATCGGGATCTCCGGGTAGATATGGCTCCCAGTGGCCACCTACAAGTTCTCTAGAACTGCTCTTTGTTATATCAACTGCTTGAGCGTTATCATAAAGCTCTACGCCATCATTCATTCCTACCAAAGTATATCTTCCATCAGGTGTGAGAAGTATTGCTAAAGCACGTTTTAAACAACCCCATCTAACTCCGTCTTTATCACAAATGAATATCTCTGGCTGCTCTCCAACTCCTGCTGCTGCAGTGTAGTAACCATTCGTAACTAAAGATAGACTTCTTACTGTGTCTGGCACTTGATAACAAAAAGTACTTTCTGTTTCATCTTCAGAATAAACAGTTGTAATAGCCAAAGTCATTATTAGGGCCATTACAAGCCCAATTGAGCTAACCAATATTTTTTTCATTAAGAAACACCAATATATTTTAAATTTTATAATTTAAGTGTCTTTCTATAGAAACATTTGTAACTAAAGAAATTAAAGATACTTAGAATTTTATTAAATATTCTTAGTTAGAATATTTCTTAAGTAATCCCTTAATATATACTCTTGCCCAAATAAATGCAATAACAGAACCAAGAATATTACCTGCTACAAGACCCCACCAAACACCATTAAGACCTATTTTGAAAGTTAGAGCAAATAAATAGGAAAATGGAACTATGAATATTAGTGTCCTAAAGAGTGTAACTATAAGAGAATTAATTCCTTTTGCAGTTCCTTGAAACATTGCTGAAGAGAACATCCCAAATGAAACTAAAGGATAAAAGATTGCTGAAATCCTCAAGAAGCTTACAATATCACTAAAGATTCTAATTCCCCCTTCAGATTGAGTAAATATGGCAGCGATTTGTGGCGCAAATAAAAAAACAAATATTGAAACAAAAACTTCAATTAAGAGTCCTAACTTTACAGAATAGATGTATGCGATGTCTAACTTCTTTATTTGATTTGCGCCGTATGCAGCACCTGAAACGGCAGTGACGGCCGTGGCCATCCCCACTAAAGGTAATGTTCCAAACATTACTATTCGCCAACCAGTAGTATAAACTGCTATACCGTCAGTTCCACCAACAGAGACCACTATTAGATTTAATCCCAAAAAAGAAAATGACATTAATAATTGAGATAATGAAAATGGTATGCCAACTCTTAGAATATCTATCAAAATATATTTATGAAATCTAAAATTAGAAAGATTAATTGATACATAGCTACTCTTTTTGATGAAAAGCCAATAGAAAAGTATCCCTGAAGATATTGCGAGTGATATAATTGATGCCCAGGCAGCTCCTGCAACGCCCATCTTTAAAGGATATATGAATATAGGGTCAAGAATTATATTCAAAATAGAGCCAAACGCCATGGCATACATTGACCTCTTTGCATCACCTTCTCCTCTAAGAATTGAATTCGCGACATTTGAAAAGAAGATGAGTAAGGTTCCAGCAAACATAATCTGGGCATATATTGTTGCATCTTCAATTACATTTCCTGCGCCCATTAGTTCAAATATATTTCTTGAGAATACAAAAAAAGGTATAGTAATAATAATTCCAAGAATGGCCATTAATACGATAGTATGGGCTGCAACATTATCGGCTTCTTCTTTCTTATGGGCGCCAATAAATCTTGATATTGCAGCACTACCTCCCATACCTATGCCAGATCCTACGGACATAATCATGAAAAAGAAAGGGAAGAAAAATCCAACAGCTGAAAGGGCATCAGGACCCAGGAAAGAAACCCACAATGCATCTGCAAAATTATATAGCGTTTGAACAAGCATTGCAATTATCATTGGCATTGATAGTTTGAGTATGGCCTTTTTGGGATCCCCTAAAAGTGTCTTTATTCCTTCAGTATGTTTTATTTCTTGATCATTAACAATTTCATTAGACATAGTCCGACCTATAGAATTAATAGACTTCCAAATCTAAATTGTTTTTATAAATCTATCCATAATTATGAAGCAAAAAATTAAATAGTTTATACTACATTTTATGAAAAGATTTTAATAGTTTTAATTTTAAAAATAATTATGAATAACGACAGTATAGTTAAACTTCCTAAAATGGAAAAGCCAGAATACGATAAACTAATCTCAAGACAATACCTCTGCAGAGTTGCTTTTAGAGGAAATAAATATCCTTATATTGCACCGCTCCTATATATTTTTAAAGAAGGGCATATGTTTTTTTTATCAACTAATTATGGAAAGAAAATCTCTTATTTTAGAGAGTATCCATATGTCCTAGTGGAAATAGAAGAATATGAGAAGGATTTCTCTGACTTTAGTTTCGTGGTTCTTTCTGGAAAACTTATTGAAATCAATGATGAAAAAAAGGATGAGAATATAAGGAAAGATTTTGTTGATATGATCAAGAAAAGAAGGCTTTCTAAAAATATAATGATTGCTCTTGGCCATTCACCTGAAGATCCCCTGGAATCCCTTGTTGATGAAAAAAGAAGTATAGTTTGGAAATTGATTGATGTTAAAGAGATTAAAGCATTTAAAAAGAGTTAATTTATTCCCAATAGTCCCTGACTTCACACGCATTAATATCTTCAACAGATAACAGCCCATCCGGATATGGCTCAAAGAAACTTTGATTTTCTAAATATTTTTCATCAAATCTCAAAATCCAAGATTTTAAAATATTTGTAGGAACACTTAAGGATACGTTTCCTTTTCTATACTTATCTATTATCTCTAAGAAAAATTCTTTCTCTTTTTTATTTAGATTTTTGGATATGTATCCAAATCCATGTGAAAGCGTATTTATGTTAGGAGAACATTTAGGAGGCTTTGAAAAAAGAGCATATAGATGTTTTTCATAATTTTGAAATATGTTTTCAAGAGAAGCTTTGTCCATATGTGCAACAATCCTCCCAAGTTCTTTTGTTTCTTTTTGACTATAAGCACTAAATAGCAGTTTATTGTACGATTGGTATTCGACTAAATCTTTCTTTGACATTGATTTTTTAACTTCTCTAAAACTTCTTAAAGCATATATCTTAGTAAGAAAATGCTGTTTTATCCTAGAATTAGTCAATCTTCCTTCATCTTCTATTGCAAGATTGGGATATCTATCTAGGACTACTTTACCAAAAAATCCCGGTCCTTTTGATTCTTTTGGTGGTTTTCCGGATCCAGAATATCTCTTAACATCTTTGATGCCACAAGAAGGTGATTTTGATTTTAAGATAAATCCATCAATATCAATAAGATTATCCAAAAAGGAATTAGAAAAATCAATCATTTGTTTAGTGACATCTTTTTCTGTTTTTGGTTGTATTAACTTTAAATCTCCACTGAATGAAACAATTCTTATTGGATCTCTTGGAACCCCAAGACCTATTTCAAATTCTGGACAAACTGGAACAAATTCTACAAATGATTTTAACTTTTCTACAAAATCACTTGATATCATTTGACCATTATACCTGCAGCTGTCATACTCTATACATTTACTTACAACAATTTTGGGTTTCAAAAAGTCTTTCAAATCATTCACCAAGATTTTTTGCAATCTCTATCATTTTTTCTACATCTTTATCAGATGCTAAGCCCATCCTATAAATCTTATTATGCCTTCTTTATCTAAAAGAAAAACATAACCGTTTTTTATATCTTCAATGAAAAGGTAATTAGTATAATTTTTGTAATTACCGTAGTAGGTTACTACATTCTTATGTTTTTCAAGTGGAATACCTGACCTCATTCCTCCGTCGATTGAACCTCTAAAAAACTTCCAGAGCCCATCCAACATTGGAACTTCAAAATAGGAGTATCCCTCTATATTGGAAAATTTATTTTCAAATGGTATTGACCAAGAATCAATTATTTCTTGAGCTTCACGAACAAATGCAATAGCAATTAAAGTTACTTTTCCATTTACCATATCTGGAAGTATCACTTCTGTTTTTGCTAAAGAATAGGCGGCAATTTTTGGAAATTTTTTTCCTATCGCTTTTTTTGATTCCATGACTAAATATTAGAAGTATAATCATTTATCTTTTTCGCATAGGCATCAGCATCAAATTTTCTCCTAAGCCCTTTATCATTCATATAACGTATATTGCCAAAAATTTTCCTTTCTACCCAAGGCCTATCATGCTTTCCAAAACACCATGCAATCCCAGTATATCCATTTGGATCGCGGCCATCCAATTCGTATTTATCGTTCAGGTAGATCAATATTTCATAAGCATCTTTTGGGGAATTAGTCCATTCAATGACTTTCTTCCCCCAGTACATCCTCATATATCCATGCATTTTACCGGTATAGATCATTTCGTTTTGAGCGGCATTCCAGTAAGGGTCATGGGTATTTGAATTTTCAAAATCCTTGAGAGAATAGGTATGCTCTCTTGAGTCTTTTTCATGTAACTCTAAAGTTTTTTTACACCAATCAGGTAACCCCCCAAAGGAGGAATATTGAGTATTATAATAAACGTAGTTCATTGAAAGTTCTCTTCGAACAATTAGTTCTTCTAAGAATGCTTCCTTTCCAGGACTATCAGTTTGCTGAATTTTCAAGGCAATGTACAAAGGAGATATCTGACCAAAATGAAGATACGGACTCATATTTGATAAATAGTCAAGGTTTGGATTATTTCTTAAATCTTCATATCTATCAAGTTTATGTTTGATAAAATATTCAAGATTATTTTTAGCTTCTGAAGTTCCTCCAAATAAATAAGGTGATTGTTGTACACTTTTATCGATCTTAAGGGATTTAGTTATGTCTTCTATTTCATCCATATTTAAAGAATCTATTCTAAAGGAGAGGGAACTTATAGTAGGTTTGCTTAATTTCAACGGTGAAAGGTAATAATTTAAGAGTTTATTTATTTTTGGCCTTATGGTTGCAGCTGCGTATTCTTCTTTTTTTGATGCTTCTTCTACTGGAACAACGGTATTAGTTTCAATTTCAATTAGGGGGCACTCAATATTTTTTGCTACATATTTTCTCCAATCTTGTTCAAATCTTTGATACCCTTTATCGACAACTACAACTGAGGCGCCATTTGAAATTTCAGTTGCCCCAATTTCGGCCTTTTTTTTCCATGTAACAAATTTAATTTCTCTATCCCCTAAAGATTTTTCAACTTCGTATAATCCTTCAAGCATAAAAGAAATATTTCTTGTATTTGCATTTGGAAAATTTTCATTTAATCCGAAAAATACGATTAAGGGTTTATTTAGAGAATTTGCTTTTAAAATTGAATATTCTAAAGCGTGATTGTACTCTGTTCTTTGAGAAGATTGCATCCAGTATAGAACGTAATCTCCATTTTTTTCATTATTATTGTTCAAATATTTTATTCTTTCGCTTTGAATCAAAACTACACCTTAAAGTCACTAATTATTCTAATATAGATAATTTTCGGTTAAAAAAGATAAAATAAAAAATTAATTCTTTTTATCTATTCCTATCATGACTCCAGCGTAAAGAGAGAAGCCTATCATCCCAGTTATGAAAGACGCGATAGCAGTTCCAATGAAAGGTACATTTGATAATATTCCAACTAAGGCCAAGTTTAAGACTAAGACCAATACCCAGGCTACAATGTAATCTCCAGTGAAAATGTATTTGGCAATATCATTGAGATTAAAAGCTTCAGAGAATTTATCTGTTTTAATGTACTTCAAAACTGCAACTGGCGCCACATATGTGGCTATTAGTATTAATATGGCAAAGACAACGACTAACGGCAAAGCTGCAACTAAATATGGAAGAAACATAGGAAAAAATTCTTCTGGATTCATGGTTTGAACTCTTTGAGGGCCCATAAAAGCAAGTTTTCCAAATAATGGACCAAGTGCAACGACGAAAGCAATTATTCCTACGATCAAAGCAGGTATTGCATATATGAATGATATTATTAGGCCTAAGAGACCTTTGACAAAGAATCCTCCAAAATCCTCCCATTCTTCCATTTTTTCACTTTGTTCTCCTTTTTTTATATCCGAACTTTCAAGTATGTATCCATACGAAATTAAGTTCACAATAGGGATTATGTTAATTACTATCCCAATAAGGAGTTTTCTGAAGTCAGAAAAAGGTTTTCTGAATGATATGTTATAGTTTACCATCAGATTGAGAATAAAAAAATCATTTATATACCTTTTGAACATAGCTTTATAGTAAAGTTTAAAATATTCTTCAACAAAAAGATACTATGCAAAATAAATTCGTGCTAATATTTGGGATTTTCGCAATTTTATTTTTATCTACCGTAAGTTGCGCATTTTCCGAGGAAACAAATAGTATTTACATTAAAGTTTATGAAGATGGAAGTGCATTATGGAATCTTGAAACAAGATTTGAACTAAAAACTCAAGAGGATATTGATTTCTTCAATGAATATATGGAAGCATTAGATATGGACAAAGAGTTCACCATCCAAAGAAAGAAAGAATCCCTTCAAAACATAATCAATACTGTAGCCTACTCTTCAGGAAGAGAAATGAATATTGAAAATATTTCTTTGAACTATCAAATTGTAGATTCTATTAATAAAAAGTATGGTGTTGTTAATTTTAAATTCTTGTGGAAAGGCTTTGGCCTAAAGGATAAAGATCATATTATAATCGGAGATTCATTTAAGGACGGTAGTCATATAAAAGATGGGGAGGTTCTAGTAATAGAATTCCCTGAGGACTATTCAATAAATAGTATTAATCCAGAGCCTACTGAAAAAAGAGAGAATATATTATTTTGGCATGGCCCCAAAATATTACTAGAAAACGAGCCAAAAATTGTTTTGGAAAAAAATTCATTAATAAGCTCTATTAATCCCTTGATATTTGGGATAATTGCAGTTTTTATTATATTAGGACTTATCGTTTATTGTATTCTTAGAAAAAACAAAAATGTACCAATATTACTGTCTGACCAAGAAAAAGTAATAAATTTATTAAAATCTTCTGGAGGTAAATCTTTCCAAAACGATATTGTTTCTAGATCTCGCATGTCAAAATCTAAAATAAGTCAGATAATTACAGAGATGGAGAAAAATGGGCTAATAACTAAACAGAAATATGGAAAAAATAATTTAATAATACTAAGATAAAAATAATATTCAATATTATTCTAAAAAATAAAATATTGCGAATATCGCATCTTTATTGACATAATATTTTAATTATAATATAACAGAAAATAAATAAATAAAAAATACGCAATAATTTATCTTAAATTATTATTAATTGAATTAACTTTAAAAAAAGGATTTTATTATTTATTCTATGAGAAAATTAGTTGTAGGTACATTTTTTGCTTTGTTTTTTTTATTAATTGGGGCAGTAATGTCTTCCAATGTTTTGTGGAACGTTAATACTGAAAAGACAGTATATTCAGTAGAAATAAGTCAAGAGGGTAACTTCATTGCCGTAGGTTCTCTTGATAATAATTTTTATCTTTTTTCAAAAGAGGGAGAGCTTTTATGGAAATATAACTCAGGAGATAGAGCCTTGGCAGTTGATATGACCCCTAATGGAAACTATATTGCCGGAGGATCAAGAGATAAAAACGTTTACTTATTTTCAAAAGAGGGAGAGCTTTTATGGAAATATCAAACTTTGGATACGGTTGAAGCAGTTGCAATTTCGTTCGATGGCTCTGGTATAATTGCAGGATCAGATGACGGCTCAGCATATTATTTATCAAAAAGTGGAGATCTTAATTGGAAACTTGAAACTAATTCTCCTGTCACGACGGTAGCTATTACTCCTGAAGGGGCATATATTGTTGTTGGTTCAAATAATCAAAATATTTATCTCATGTCTAAAGATGGAAAAATAGTTTGGAGTGTAAAAACTTTAGGAGAGGTTACTTCAGTTGATATATGTTATGAAGGAAAGTATATTGCTGCAGGTACAAAAAATGGTTGGATATATATCCTCTCAAATTCAGGAAGAATTATATATCAATCAAAAAGGAATGATGGAGTAATTAATGTTAAAATAAATCCTGAGGGGAATTTTATTGTTGCGGGATCAAGAGAAGGAGGAACTTATCTTATTTCAAATGAAGGGCAACAATTATGGAAAGCTCTTGAGGATAAAGGAATATACTCAGTTTCTATTAATAGCGATGGGAGTATCATTGCCGCAGGTTCTATGGACAAAATCTATGCGCTATCCAACAAAGGAAAAGAATTATGGAGTTACCAAACATTTAATGACCCAAATTATATGTATTCAATTAATTCCTTAGTTTTATCCTTAGATAGTTCTAGTGTAGTCACAACTTCAAGAGAAAAGGTATTTCTATTTAGTACAGGTGAAAAAAAAGAATTTGACATCTCCAAATATTACCTAAATGAAGAAGAAAATTCAAATAAGAATATTCCCAATCAAGAGATGGTAGAAAATAAAGGGTATTCTGTCGAAAGAAGAATTGGAATACTCGACATGATTCTCAGACTATTTGGGATTAAAGATAGAGCTGTATAATTATATCTTTTGGCATTTTGGGCAGTAATATGAAGAAGAGCCGAGCACATTTTCTTTTACAATTTTATCCCCACATTTTCTGCAGATGGGGCTATTTTTATCCATTATTCTAGCATATTTTCCGGGATTTCCATAAAGGTCATATTCGTCTGCACTACCACCAAGTTCAATTGCAGTAGTGGTTATTTTAATAATTGAATTGTAAAGATTATCTTTTTCTAATTGGGTAAGATTAGAAACTTTTCTTTTTGGATGAATTTGAGCTTCAAATAAAATATCATTTATATAAACATTTCCAAGTCCCGATATTTGTTCTTGGATATTAAGTAATGCTTTGATTGGCTTTTTTTCGTTTTGTAAAAGTATACTATTAAAATAATCAGAGGTAAACTCTTCCTCATTTGGTGAGTGACCAATACTTCCTGCATATTTATGTAAATTTTTCTCTTCTTCTGTTGCAACTGTTAAAAATGCATAAAGTGAAGATTGAAAACTCATCTTGGTTCCATCATCAAACTGAAAAAGGACATGGAATTTTTGAGGTAAAGATTTTTCGTTTTCAAAGTATAGGAATTTACCTATAATTTCTCCAAACATTAAAAAATTATTATTTTCAAATTCAAAGAATATCCATTTACCTTTTGGTGTAATTTTCTGTATAGTACTATTCAAAATATCTTTCTGCCTAGTGTCAAGATTTGACATACCCTGTTTTATTATAGAGCTTGAATATTCTGTTAAAACAATATTATTAATTTTCTTACCAATTAAAATATCTCCCATCTGTTTTGATATCTTTAATATTTCAGGCAACTCAAATCCCATAATAATCAATTAATAATGGGCCTTCTCAAATATAATACTATTGGTAAGAAAAACATTAAGATTAAAGATGTTCTGTTTCAGACATTTTTCATCTGATTTTTTTATAAATATCACCATTAGCTTTATAAAGCGTTTTTTAACAGTCGATGGGGTGCATTGATGAAAAATATTGAATTAATAATAATTGTTGTTTTAATGGCTTTGCCGTTTTTCTTGATTAGAAGCATTGATTTCACGACTTACATATACTGGACTGTTGTAACAATCGGCTATCTTATTTACATCGCATATTCTACAAGGGCGTGGGCAAATGAATAACATGATCATATTAATTGGAATATATGCGGTAATAGGAACTATCATAGCATTATATTCAAGAGGTGCAAAGACTCAAGAGAGCTTCTTTATTGGAGATAGAAATATAGGTGGAATAGTTTCCGCTCTCACTTACGCAGCTACTACCTACTCGGCATTCATGATGGTAGGTTTGGTGGGACTGGCATATGCAACTGGCGTGGGTGCATTGGGATTTGAATTGGTATACCTTGTGGGAACATTATTCTTCCTATCCTTTTACGGTCCAAAAGTCTGGAAGATTGCTAAGGAAAAGGGTGTTGTTTCCCCATTTGGTCTTTTAGAGCACAGGTTTGGGTTAAAAACATCTAAAGCAGCTGCCATAATGTCTCTTGTTGCACTTGTACCATACACATCAGTTCAACTTACAGGCGTGGCCTTAATAATCGAAAAGAATGCCAATCTTAATTTCTCAACTGGTATACTAATCGTTGCAATTCTAGTATCTCTTTGGGCTTTTCTAGGAGGTCTTAGAGGCGTAGCATTGACAGATTCAATTCAAGGAATTTTGATGATTTCTGTTTCAATAATTGCTTTAGTTTGGGTATCTCTGAGGGTTGATTTTTCTGCAGTTTCTTTATTGGGCCAGTCGATGTACGTTCCAAATTCTGTATGGACCCCAAAGTTCTTTCTATCGCTAACAATACCTTGGTTTTTCTTTGCCCTTACAAATCCACAAGTGTTTCAAAGAATGTTTATTTCAAAGGACATTTCTGCACTTAGAAAGATGATAGTATATTTTGGCTTCTTTGGAGTATTATACGCAGTAATAGTCACATTGATCGGAATTGAATTAAAAATTTTAACAATTAAAGGACTCTTCCCCTTGGTAGAATACAGAGACAACGTCACCCCAACTCTTCTTTCGATAATGCCGGAATGGCTATCCCTGTTATTGGCTTTGAGCATACTTGCTGCTGCAGTTACAACTGCTAATTCAATAGTTTTGACCCTATCATCGATGGTCTCAAGAGATATTGTAAAGGAGAAAGGCATTTTTTACGGCAGAATTGCCATAGTCTTGCTTACTGTTATAATTGCGCTGTTTGCAGTTAGAAAGGTAAGTTATATTGTAGAATTGTCAGTTCTGTCTTCTACAATACTTTTATGTCTACTTCCTCTCGTATTTGGACTATTCCACTTTAAAATTGGAAAGGATCTAACTGGAGTATTGACAATTATAAGTGGTTTCGTTGTCTCTGTAGCTTTGACCTTTCTAAAAATAACACCTTTTGGCATTCCAATACCTATAATAACTCTAGCTGTTTCTTTCTTGGCTTTCTTGATTATTGGAAAAATTGAATCTCAATAATCTTTTAATTTTATTATTCAATCAAATCTACGCCAAAACCCCAACAAAAACAGTCCAAGAAATCCAAATGGTGCGGGAGCTGGGCGTATTTTTTTATTACTAATGCGCATGGATAATGTATATATCACAACTACCTATTCTCAATTTATGGGAATTTACAAAGAAAAGGTTTTGCTTTCAAACGAAGAAGGGCGTTTGATAAAGTCTGACATATCTGAATCCAATGTCAATATAATAAGAGAATTCAAAAGATATCTAATTGCCAGCAGAATCGGAATATTGAGGACAGTCCGCTACATGATTGATTTAAGGATAATCTGCCAAAAATACAAGGATAAAGATTTCACTACTTGGACTTCCAAAGACATAATTGAAGTTTTGGAGAAAATAGAGATTGAAGATCTATCTGATTCGTCCAAGAATGAGTACAGGAGAACTTTTAATAAATTCTTCAAGTGGCTGAAAGGGGAGAATTGGGCAGACCTCAAAGCATTGAAAGGCGATAGAAAGCATTCAAGAAAACCACAGGTCTTAACAAAAGAAGAGGTGCTTAAGCTACTTGAAGGTGCCAAACACCCCAGAGATAAGGCTGCTATTGCTCTTTTGTATGACTGTGGCCTTAGAATTGGTGAGCTTGCATCAATCACCTTCAAAGACCTGACATTTAACGACTATGGTGGCAAGGTCAAGGTCAGGGGAAAAACCGGGGAAAGATTGGTGCCATTTGTAATGGCCGAGCCATACATCAAAAACTGGATTCAAATTCACCCTAATCCAAATGTTAATGAGCCATTGTTTGTTGGAACTGGAAACAAGAACTTTGGCAAACCCCTGTTTTACGAATCATATCAGAATCTTATCAAAAGGGCGATAAAAAAATCCGGGATTGAAAAGAAGGTAACGCCCCACATTCTAAGGCATACCAGGGCAACTCATCTGGCCTCAAAATTGACCGAATCTGAGATGTGCCATTACCTTGGCTGGCAGCTTGGCTCGGATATGCCCCGAGTTTATGTTCATTTATCCGGGAGAGACATAGACAATGCCATCTACAACAAGGTCTATGGCCTTAAAATTGAGGACGCCAATAAAGACGACACTATAAAACCGGTAGCATGCCCTCGATGCAAGGAGGCCTGCGGCCCAACTTCGGAGTATTGTTATCGTTGTGGAATGCCTCTAAAAGAAGAAAAAATCTTTGAGTTGGAAAAACATAGTAAGGAATTAAGAAAAGAATTCTTTGAACTAGCAGCGGAAAACCCCGAAATGCTGAAGGGAGTAAACATGTTCATGGAAATGATGGAAATTATTAATTCAAATCCTGAAATGAAACAAAAGATATTTGAGTTACAGAGAAAAGGTGAGGTATAATAACTCACTTGTACCATTATACAATCCTTTAACATTCCCAACTTCTATTAAAAGATAGGGCCAATTCGTTTGACCTTAAAATTAGGGCCATAATTCTTTCTAATTCAGATTTCTATTGATTATTCTTTTTTAGATTATACTCATGTAATAGTTTCTCTTCATCTTCAATACATTGTTCTCTTGATTTATATAACGAGTCATAACTTTCATTAGTATGTTTATGCTTATTTTCTTTATTGAAACCGTATCTATCATACTCTTCTTTGTCATATCCTTCTAGATCATATTTTGTTCCTGTTTTTACATGAATGCCCTTCCAATCAAAACCTTTTTTATCTATCCAATTCTTATCGTAACCATATTCATCATATTTTGTTTTTGTTATTTTATGAATTCCTTCTTTATCAAATCCCCGGCCATCATACTCCTCAGATCTGCTTTCATCCTCTTCTGGATTATCTAATAATTCATCTAACCCTTCATTCTGAAAATGACCATAGTATGGTTTAAGATTATTTTTCAATAATTCCTCTTTTAAAAAATTATATAGTTCCTTAGAAAAATTGTGCTTTGGATACTTTGGGTCAGTAAGTTTTGTTAAGTAATCAAATGTATTTTTGTTCCCCTCGTCGTTTGACAAATCTAGCTGATTAGTTTCAATAAAATTTAGAATAGTTTCGTATATACTTTTTAGATATTTATTACCTTTAAAGTTAGGTTCCTTTTCTTTTAATTCTATATACAAAATATATTTTTTGTCTAATTCTTCTTCATCAAATTTATCTATCTGTTCGAAAGATTGGTCTCTAGGCGTTTCGTTATAATTAGGGTCTTTGTTTATTGACATCTTATAAAAAGGATTTTTATTTAGTTTTCCATTTTTATAAGTTAGCCACTCTCCTCTTTTGGCAAGATCAAGATAATCAGATTTTTTTAATACATAAAAATATTTTTTTTCTTCTATGTCATCGATAACTAAATAATAGATAGTTGCCAAATCCTTACCTGGAGAGTTGCGCAGTATCCTCCCAAATCTTTGAATTGTTTGTCGAGGTGATCCGGAGAACGCAGAAATTATGGCAGTGGATGCATCAGGAACATCAACTCCCTCATCTATCAATCTTGGTGCTATTAATACTCCTCTACTTGCTTTATTAAATTGACTTAGAATCCAATCCCGGCCACTTAATTTACTATGAAGCATAAATACCTTAAAATCAGGTATATGACTATAAGCGATTTCAAGCATTTCTTTTAGATCTTCACAAAAATCAATTCTTTCATTGAATATTATAATTTTATTATCTAATTCCATATCCACTAAATTTTTTATCAACGGCTTCTTGTTCGCTGCTTTGTATAAGATGTCCAATCTTTTTGTCCACAAACACATCAATGCATTTGCTTTACTATGTCCTGGAGATTCTTCAGATTTTGCAAGTTTCTGTATTTTCTCCAAATAATCTTTATGGGTTCTTTTTATTCTACCTCTAGTTATTTTTTCAATTCTATAATTAAGATCGTTAATATTTGTAGTTAATTTCTTATGCTCATCTAATTCTTTAGGCATTAATTCTACAAATATACTATTAATAATCAAAGGCGGAACTTCATCCGGGTCATCAAAATGACTTCTTTTGTAGATAATTGGACCAATTCCATCTTCAATTCTTTTTGTTCCGTCAGGATCGTTATGTCTTTCAGGTGTTGCACTAAGTCCTAATCTAAAAGGGATATTATTTTTAAAAATTTCATTTGCATTTGTTGTTCCGTAATGGTGGCACTCGTCTGCTATCATGAAATTAAAACTATTAAAAAAATGCACATCATTAAGATAAGTAGATGCAGAATTTTGAACAAAAATAACTATATTCCTATCTGCTTGTTTCTCTTCGCCGTAATAAAATCCTATTTCGTGAAAATAGACTCCTTGACTTACAAGTTCCCTTCTCCATTGGTACATCAAATCAATTGTAGGAACAACAATGCATGTCCGTAAGTTTTCTTGTATTTTCTTCAATTCTTGAATACAATGTATGGCAAATCGTGTTTTACCTTTTCCTGTTGCAACTTTGATTATGCCCCGACAATCATTTTCAATAAATTTCTCATATGCTTCAATTTGCCATTGCCTTAATTCTAAGGACATGCATAAAAAGAGATAAGAAATAATATAAAATTTACTATTAATCCAAAAGATTACTATTAAACAATAATGTTGGCATTATTTTTAGGGTAAAATGGAAAAGAATTATTTTTCCCTATTTTCCATATTTTTTTCCATATCCTTAAATATGTGAAAAGTAAAAGCTTATTCATGTCATTTTTATTTAAAAATACTAATACACACGTCGCATTGGATATTATCATTCAAAATAAGTATATTTAGGACGATAACGGACTGCTGGACCTTTTTAATAAGACGGGATATGATAGAAGTCTGCAAGGAATAAAACAAATGATTTATGAGCTCACTCGATGCGGTCTTATCACAAGAAATAATTTCAATGATC